>JBKDZA010000192.1:0-3748 GCA_046308455.1 Fluviicola sp. | reverse complement strand
TAGGTATCTACTCCTGGATATTTATCAATATTCAATGAATCTATTTGACTAAATTCATTTAGTTCACTAAATGAATAAAATTTTCCGTTTTCTAATTTATTTATTAATTCCGAAAGATTTATTAATCCAAAATTTACATTGAACTCATCTATTTTGAAATAACATGTATTTTTAGTAATGATTCCGTCAAGAGGAATCCAAAAGTTACCAGGCTCAATATTCCATATTTCTTTCAAATTTCTTTTTACATTATTTTGTTGGATTTTGTTTTTTTCGTCATTTAAAGAATGGACATTTCTTCTCATCGGAATTATTAAAATTTTAATGAATATTAGTGAAATTAAACAGTAAACAATTATTTGAAGTAATATTGTCATATTCAAAGATACAAATAACTTACTGATGAATATTTTCAACGTTCGTTCCTCACAGAAAATATTCATCGGCATAAACTTCTCGTCGTTTTTAGATCAAAAAAAGCCTAACATTTCTGTTAAGCTTTCCTGTGTTGCGGAGGCCAGTCCCGATAGCTATCGCGGACGAACTAACGACCTTCTCAATAGCTAATTTTTAAAAACTTATATAAAATAAAAAAGGTTAACATTTCTGTTAACCTTCTTCTAGTTGCGGAGGCCAGTCCCGATAGCTATCGCGGACGAACTAACGACCTTCTCAATAGCTAATTTTTAAAAACTTATATAAAATAAAAAAGGTTAACATTTCTGTTAACCTTCTTCTAGTTGCGGAGGCCAGACTCGAACTGACGACCTTCGGGTTATGAGCCCGACGAGCTACCAACTGCTCCACCCCGCGATGTATTTTTAGTTTTGTGTATCTAATTTAAAAATGAACCGTTGCTCATTCAGAGTGCAAATATACATCATTTTTCTTATTCCACAAGCATTTCAGTAAATATTCTTTTCATTTTGTACGGAAAATCGCAACTGCTAAAAGTTTAGTATTACAAAACCGTTTTACTAATAGTTTAGTAAACCTGATATTTGCTTCATAAACAATTAAAATTTAAAGTTATGACACAGAAACCTTCATTCGCATTTATCGCAGCTTCTTGGTTAGCATTCGGTATCGGTATCATCGGTTATTTTGTTGGATTGTTCAACAATCACATGCAACTAGCTGAAAAAGGATACTATTTCACCATCATCATGTTTGGTTTGTTTTCCGCTATCTCTGTGCAAAAAAGTGTACGTGACCGACAAGAAAACATACCCGTGACAGATTTGTATTATGGAATTTCTTGGTTTTGTACCATCTTATCAATAGCACTTTTGGTAGTTGGTCTCTGGAACGCGGAAATGTGGGGCTCAGAAAAAGGATTTTATGCCTTTTCTTTCATCTTAGCTCTTTTTGGTGTTATCGCAATCCAAAAAAACACACGTGATGCCTTTGCTGCTGAAAGAAACAATGAGCAGAATAATATGTAAACTTAAATCGCCTAAATAAAAAAAGCCGTTTCAACTACTGAAACGGCTTTGCTATTATATAAAGTTTAAAATCCTAATTCTTTTTTCAAATTGCTACAATCTTCAATCAATGATTCATAAGCTTTCGATTTTTGATTTCCTGCAGCTTTGTATGTTTCCATTTTTTCGGTCGCATTCTCAATTATAAACTCCAAAAGTCTTGGTACAGCCAATTGTCCATAATAACCATTGTTTGTATTCATGATTTTAATTGTTTGTAAACCTTCTTTTTGCTTTTCAGGTTCTAAACCGATTAAATAAGTTAAAAACGAACGTGCTCCAGAAAAATAATCCATGTTTTGCAATTCGTCGTTTTCGAATACTTTATGGAAATAACTTAAGTATTTCGAATTTGAACTTTGACTGTATGTTTCCATAACAGCAGATTTCATAAATGAATTTTTGTCATTCTCAAATTTACTTGCAATTTCTAATCCTTTTTCACGGTCAATTTTTGTCAATTCAAATAAAGCTGTACCAGAAACAGTATAAGATGAATCTTTAATTACTCGATTTTCAAAAATTGCTTTTGCTTCACTAGCAGATAAATTTCCTGATAAGAATTGAATTGCATCCGCACGAACATTTGAGTTTGCATCAGTTTCAGCAAGCATTTTGATTTTATCGATTGCCTGAGCTTTGTTTTCAGCACTTAACATTCCTACTTTCGAAATAGCAAGACTACGAATATTGTAATGTGGATCATTTAATGCAGATAAGATCATTTTTTCAGCGGCTTCTGTCTTAGCTTTTGTCCCATCAATGATTGCTTCTTTTCTATGGTACCAACGTTGATCTAAACTGTATTGGAAAATTGACCAATCAGCTGGTTTGTACTCTTTTAAATCTGCTAATAACATTGCATTGTGGTCAAAGACTACATTTTTTACTTTTCCGACTGATTTTAAATCAATCACCTCGTTTTCCTCATCAATCCAAACGCGTTCAACTGTTTTTCCACGATCGTCATAAATTGCGATATCAACAGGTAATTTAAAAATTCTAAATTCTGTTTGTGTTTGGTTCACACGAATTGAAACGGATCCAGTTTTTTCTGACATATCAATTGATAAACTCGGATGTCCTTTGTCTAAATACCACTGATTGAAAAACCAATTTAAATCTTCTCCAGAAACTTTTTCAAATGCCAATCTCAAGTTGGTATACTCAGCTGCTTGGAAAGAATTTTCTTTCAAATAGTTTTTAATTGCTTCGAAAAATGCCTCATCACCTAAATAATTACGTAACATGTGCAAGATACGTCCACCTTTGTTATACGTATGACCATCAAACATTTGTTCTTTGTCTTCGTAATCAAACCAAACTAAATTGTGGTATTGACTTCCCAAAGCACTTTGTTTGTAACCTTCTTGCTCATTCATTCCTTGATAATCAGCTTCATCCAATCCGTAACGGTGTTCGTCCCACAAATACTGAGAATAATTTGCGAAAGATTCGTTTACAGTTAAGTTCGACCATGATTCGCATGTAACTAAATCGCCAAACCAGTGGTGGAATAACTCGTGTGCAATCGTTGAATTATCGTTTGCATCTAATAATTCACGGTTGTTTTTGTACGCATAATCACCAAAAATTACAGCTCCAGTATTTTCCATTGCTCCTGAAACATAGTCACGAACAATAATTTGAGAATATTTGTCCCAAGGATATTCAACACCCAATAATTTTGAGAAATAAGCAATCATTGCTGGAGTTTCACCGAAAATAGATTTTGCGTAAGGTTCCCATTCAGGTTCAACGTAATAGTTTACTTCCATTTTAGATCCATCCGGACGTGTGTAGAAATCTTTTACTTGTTTGAATTCGCCTACAGCCATCATGAATAAATAAGGTGCATGTGGTAATTCTTGTTTCCAATAATCTGTGCGTGTACCATCTGCATTTTTCGTAGAAGAAATCATTTTTCCATTCGACAAAGTCGTGTATTTATTGTCGACAGTGATGTACATTTCTTGTTTTGACTTGCTGTTTGGAGAATCTATCGTTGGAAACCAAACTGAATTTGCTTCTGTTTCACCTTGTGTCCAAATTTGTGGCATTTTGTTTTTCTCAGTTCCTTTAGGATTGATGAAATACAAACCTTTGTCGCTTGTAATCGCTGCTGAACCTGAAGTTGTACGTTCGTCTGGCTTCGATAAGTAATCAATTACAACAGTATAACTTTCTGTGCGTTTGTATTCTTTATCTAAAGAAATTGTAAGTACATCGTTTTCATAAATGAATGTCAACGGTTTTCCGTTCAT
>JBKDZA010000191.1:0-1971 GCA_046308455.1 Fluviicola sp. | reverse complement strand
TTTTTAATTGATTTACTCCATTGATGAAGCTCAACTAAAAAGGGTTGCATGTAACAATTTAAAATTGAAAAATACAAATTGAAAAAACGGAATGATACAGCTAAATCGTAGGATTTAATTGGATTCTTTTAGATTTCGTTTTATTTTCAAAAACAAATTTCGGAACATCAGCCAAGCACAGATCATACTGATGGCTACAACAATCCCAACGATGTCGTAATTCACCAATTCTTCATTCGCATTTTTGTAAACGATTGAACCAGATATTAAAGCTGAAATTCCACCTGAAACTTGTTGAATTGCAGAGTTAATGCTCATAAAAACTCCACGATCTTTTGGCTCTGGAATACTGGTCATCAATGCTTGAGTTGGAACAATACGTGAGGAAATTCCCATGAAAAGTATACAATTTAGTAAAATAACTAACCACAAATCGGTAACGCCCAGACGTGTATAAATCAAAACAATACAAATGGAAAGAAATGTTCCGAAAGTGAAAATATACAAGCGATTGATTTTGTCACTTAAATATCCTGCAACTAGTGAAGATATAAATGTGATTCCACCAGTCAGGATGTATACAAAGCTCAATTGGTTTTCGGTGATTTTTAAATTGTGTGTTGCGAAGTCACTGGCAAAGGGCATGATCATAAAACCCCCTGTTACCAATAGAACTGTTGCTCCAAATGCACTTAAATAGCGTTTGTTTTTTATTGTGTCCATGAAGTGTGACCAGACATTTGAACCAACTTGAAGTTTTAAGTGTTCATTTACTGGTTTTAAGAAAAACAAAACCAATAGTACGATTAAAACAGCTAAAGCAACACAAATTAAAAAGATTAAATGCCAATTTTTGAATTGGTTGTAAAGTGTTATTGCAATAGGAATTCCGATTACTTGACTTAATCCGAAAGACATTTGAATCATCCCAACGACACGTCCTCTTTTGTTAGGTTCAAATAAATCCGTTACAATTGCGTATGAAATCGAGCTCAAAACACCTCCAAAAATACCAGTAATCATTCGAGCTAAAAACAAATGTGTAAATGAATTTGCTAAGCCACAATAAAGTGTTCCTAAAATAAAACCTGTAAAAAAGAATATCAATAATTTTTTTCGGTCAAATTTATCTGCAAAGAAAGAGGTTGCAATTGCACTAGCACCAGCACTTAAGGCATATGCGGCTACTACTATTGAAAATTGTTTTTCATTGATACCAAGTTCTGGCATAACGAAAGTTCCAAGAGGAGCGAGCACCATGAAATCTAAGACGACACAGAATTGTAGCAAGGCAATGGTTATAGCTACGAAGAGTTGGTATTTTGTAAATTTTGTAGAAACTTCTGACATGTACGATTGTATAAATAATGTGATACAAAAGTACACATTCTAAAAGAATATAATTACCATGGTGAATGATTTGTTTATTAAATTAACAGTAAGAATCAACTACTTTTTGTACTGATTTCTTAAAACATCTTCTGCTTTTTTGTTTTGGGGAGAGTATTCGGTTTTATCTTCGCCTAAATGTTCTTCGTGAAAAGGAAACCATTTCCATGTAAATCCTCCTGCAAACCATTCTTTTTTCCAAACTGATTCGAAGAGTGCTTGGTAAGCTTTAGCTTGTAATTCTTCGTTTAATTTTAGATCATTTTCATGTGTCCAAGGTTTCGCACATGCCCAATCACTTGCTCGATAACCGAATTCTGTGAAAAGTACAGGTTTACCAAATTTATCAGAACAATTTTTCAATTGATCGAGTGGTTTTTTCCAACCTTTTTTAAGTGCCTTGATATTGGGGTTCTTTGTTTCAACCAGAGGGAAATAGGCGTCTACTCCAATGTAGTCTAATTTATCCCAATATGGAAATAGATGAAAAGCATCCCAATTTTCAGCATACGTTAGTTTTCCAGAATAATGTTTTTTGCAGAATGAGATAATATTTAACCACATTTCAGGTTTTTCCTTTAC
>JBKDZA010000190.1:0-26169 GCA_046308455.1 Fluviicola sp. | reverse complement strand
GTATGAAATTGAATATGAACCAGCTGCTAAACTTGAAATAGTGAAAGGTAAAGTTATTGAAGTTGCACTACCAGAAGCTGTTCCAGTCCATGCTAAATCTCCTGTTCCAGTTCCTGAAATTAGAATTGCACCATCCGTTCCACCACAAGTTGTAGGGTTTGTAAGAGTTCCTAAAGTTATCGAAGGAATTGGATTTACCGTAACTGACAGATTTGAAGAAGTTGTCGAGCAACCGTTTGAATTAGTTACAACAACGGAATAATTTCCAGTTGAGTTTGCAGAGTAAGTTAATGATGTCTCACCAGAAATATTTGAACCATTCAATTGCCATTGGTATGACAAACCTGCTCCTGAATTTGCAGTTAAAATAACTGATCCACCTGTACAAAAAGTTGTTGCACCTGAAAGAGTTATTGTTGCACTTGGATTTGTTATTTCATTAACAATTACGGAAGTATTTCCTGACGAACAAGTGCCATCATCCAAATGTAAAGTATATGTTCCAGCTGTTGAAACTGTTATACTTTGTGAAGTTGAACCGTTAGACCAAACATTGAAGTTAGGAGAAGATGAAGTTAAAGTTACACTTCCACCACTACAGAAATTAACGGTTCCAGAAGGAGTTATTGTAGGAGTAGCTAAATTTCCAATTGTAACATTTACCGTATTTGAGTTTACAGACGGACAACCAGGAACAGAATATGTTACAAAGTAATTTCCGGTTGTAGTTACAGTATTTGTCTGAGTTGTGATTCCATTTGACCAAAGAATAAAACTTCCACCAATTGATGAATTTAAAGTAATGCTTACACTACAAGCTGTTACAGGACCTGCTGGAGTAATTATTGGAGCATCAGCTACGTTGACAGTTATTGTATTTGAAGGACTAGATTGACATCCTCCTGAAACAATTGAACACGAATAATTTCCTGATGTAGATACAGTGATACTTTGAGTAGTATCTCCTGTTGACCACAAATTATTTGTCGCTGAAGAAGACGTTAAAACAAGACTTCCACCCGCACAAACATTTGTTGATCCTCCTGCAGTAATTGTTGGAGCAGTTGGACCAGGCGTAACTGTAATTGTAAGTGGATTCATTGAATTACTCGTACACCATCCAGTTTTACCAACAGAAGAAGTTAAATAATAACTACCACTTGTAGACGCTGTAATATTTTGAGTAGTTTCACTAGTGGGTGACCACAAATAATTTTCTTGAATTTTAGAATTAATGATTACTGAATTCCCACTACAAAAAGTTGTTGGTCCAGCTGCATTAATCCAAGGAGTTGCATTTAACACAAAGTTAAAAGACTTTGAAACCTCATTTAAAATAACAAAATCAGGTCTATTATCTTCATTGAAATCATTTGCATTTGAAACACTAGTTCCAACTTCAGTACTGAATTTTTTAAATGGAGTAGGAGCAGTGCCAAAAGTTCCTGAACCATTACCCATAAAAACCTCAATAAAACCAGTCGTATTAGCTCCATTTTGAGAAGTCAATCCGATGTCTAAATTTCCGTCATTATTGAAGTCAAGTAAATGTACTGCTTTAACAGCACTTCCAGTATTTGAACTAGTTTGGATTGTTCCAAAACCACCTAGAGTGTTATTTAAGAAACGAGAGAAACCAGGAGCTAATCCACTATTTGCTGAAACTATATCTGCGAATCCATCATTGTTTAAATCTTTAACATCAAGAAATGCTGGACTAGAATTTGCTGGAGTAGATAAGTTTATTGCAGAATTAAAATTGTTACTTCCAGTATTGTAAAGAAAAACTGAAATTGTATTTGAAGTTCCGTTTGCAGTTATGATATCGTTAAATCCATCATTGTTTAAATCTTTAACAGTAACGAATGAAACTGCAGTTGCTCCAGTAGATAATGTCTGAAAAACAGGGAAAGATGCTGTTCCGTCATTTTCACGAATTTCAATTTGTCCATCAGTTCTAGCTAAAACAAAATCTTTATTCGTTGAACTTCCAACGAGTTGTTCAAAAGCGAAATTATTTACTGTTGCACCTGGTGTAAATGAGGCAAAACTAGTTAATGTTCCAGTAGGTGAACCATTGAATACAGTCACTTTTGTTGATCCGGCATAGTAAACGGCTACATCTTTATCAGTATCTGAATTATTTAAAAAATTCGATTGGATGATTGTAGGATTATTTGAACCTGGAATTGTATATGTCGTTGGTACTGTGTTGTAAACAGCATTTCCTAATGAAAAATATACATCAAAACTATTTGCAGTTCCGTTTGCGACTAAAACATCATTTTTCCCATCATTGTTTAAATCACTACTTGTAATGTGTTTTACAATCGCGTTCGTTGAATAGTTGATGCCTAAATCAGTTAATCCAGCTGTAGAACCTTTAAAAAATTGAGAAATACTTTGTGTTTGAGTAGAAGTAATAACATCAGTTCTTCCATCCGAATCAAAGTCTCCAACAACTAAGTTTTTAGGAGTTGCAATTGCAATGATTTCGTATTTCGTTTGAAAAGTTCCGTTGCCGTTACCATGACAAATACTCAAGGTATTTGAATTATTATTAGTTACGATTATATCAACATTTCCATCATTGTTGATATCCGCACATTTTATTGCAGAAGGAGCATCTCCTGCAGACATTACAGTATGAGTTCCAAAGTTTCCACTTCCATTATTCAAAAAGATTGAAATTTGGTCGAATGCTTCATTTGCTGTAACGATGTCTAAATCTCCATCAGCATCAAAATCAGCAGTTGCAATATCTATCGGATTTGATGAACAAGTAAAATTCACTGCAGCATTAAATGTTCCTGTTCCAGTATTTGTTCTTAAACTAAAATTCGGCGAACCATAATTTGCTGTTACGACATCATTTCCTGCAATTCCATCAAAATTCGCAACAATAAGACCTCTTGAGCTACTGTTTGTTGCGTTAGTAAATGTTGGTGATTGAAAAATTGCAGGAGCTCCACCTAAATTTGTGAAAACTTCAAATCCATTATTTACAGCAACAACAATGTCAACTAAACCATCTCCAGTAACATCATTCACATCAACTTCAAACATATTTGGTGCAGATGGACTTGGGCCAGGAATTGATCCTGAATAGGATGTTGCAGCTCCAAAAACACCACTTCCGTTGTTAAATACAATAGAAATTCGCGCATTATTTGCTCCAAAAGTATGGTTTGAAACAACTATATCAATATCTCCATCAGCATCTAAATCTTTCGCTCTAATTGAATTTGGTCTTACACCTACATTATAAGTCGCGTTGGCTTGAAAAGTTCCATCACCATTCCCCATTTTTACAGTTAATAAATTACCTGAAGTAAGAAATGATACAAAAGCTAAATCTAGTTTTCCATCGTTGTTAAAATCGGCGACATCAAATCCTTGAGCTGCGTTTGCTGATAAGAAAGCATTGTCATTATGGGAGTTGAAACAAGCTGAATTTACTTGTGAAAAAAGGAGAGTATTGAAAAGACAAAAGCCAAGGAGAAGAATTTTCCCCTTGGCATTTATGCCCTGAATATGATTATTTTTCATGAAATACGGAAGAGAGTTATAAAAATTATTTCAACATAGTCACGTGACCAGTGTATATTTTATTTTTACTGTTATCATTTAATTTTACTGTAATTCGCCAAACATAAGTTCCTTCTTTTACTATATGATCGCGGTAAGTTCCGTCCCATCCAATATCAAAATTGTTTGATTCAAAAATTACTTCACCCCATCTATCAAAGATTGTTAAGTTATAATCCGTAAGTACAATCCCTTCAGGTTTTACAGGTTTGAATACATTGTTGTGTTCATCACCATCAGGAGTAAATGTATTTGGAACGAACAATAAGAATTCTTCTCCAAAAGTAATTGTCTGACAAATTTCATTGATACATCCTTCAGGTGAAGTAACTTCAAGACATACTTGTTGTCCTCCTGGTTCAATATTACCAAAATTAACAGATGGATTTTCTACTATTGAACTTCCAAAACTTCCAAAATCCCAATCATATGACACCGCATTTGTAGATGTATTATTGAATTGGATCAATGAGTTTACAACTGTTGGTGCATTTGGACTAAAAGTAAAGTTCGCAACTGGATCTGGAACTACACAAGCAAAGTTATTGAATGTAGAATCGGCAACACAGCCATCATTAGTTGTAATTTCAACAGACACATCATAACATCCAACAGGAATGTATTGATGAGTTGCACTAGCTCCAACTGTAGTCAATGTACCTCCGTCACCAAATGTCCAGTCAACTGAACCAATATTTGCAGTACTACCTTGAAGTGTAAATGTTGCATCAAAAGGAGAACATCCTTGAGCTGGATTTGCAGATATTACAGGATTTGGTACAACAAATTCATTCACATAAACTTCTAATGTATCGTAAGCGTAACAAGCATCCCAAGAAACTAACAATAATGTATCTTGTCCTTGTGGTATGTAATTGAATGTCGAATTTCCACTTGCTAAGGTATCAAAACTAGTTGTTAACCATTGGTAATCATATGGTATAACTCCACCAACACCAGAACCAACGATATTCACTGAATTTCCTGGACATGCACTTAAGTTATTTGTTACTGAAGGAATATACTCAGGGTGAACATTTACAGTAGCACTTACTGAAGCAGTTGTACATCCATTTACATCCAAAACATTTACAGTAAACGTTGCTGGAGCTGTTAAATTCACATTTAAATATTGCGCTGTATCTCCCGCACTCCAAGTATATGTGTATGGAGGTGTTCCACCTTGAGCTTCTGCAGAAAGTGTTCCGAACCCATTGTAACAAATAAACATTCCATCTTCAGGAATTGAAAGTTGTGTTAATTGAGTTGGTTGATCTATAATAATTTGTTGAGATTCAGAACATCCATTCGCATCTTGAGCCGTTGCAGTGTATGTACCGGCACATAAGCCATTGAATACATTCGAAGCTTGGAAATTGATTCCATCAACACTGAATTGAGTAGCTAAAGGTGAAGTTATCGTAATCGTTCCATCACAAGATCCGTTACATAAAGCATCTGTTGCAGTAATAGATGTAATCTCTAATAATGGCGGTTCAGTAATATTGAAATCTACAGACTCAACACAACCATTAAAATCTGTTACTTCAACATTGTAAGAACCAGCACATAAATTAATTGCTGTATTTGTTAAACTCGTAGAATTAATCCAAGCAAAAGTATAAGGAAGTGTTCCACCTGCTGGAGTAATAGTAGCAGTTCCGTCACAATCTCCATTACACAGTACATTTGTTTGATTTTGTGTTGGAATTGTTAACTGAGTTGGTTCAGTAATAATTACTGTTCCTGGTTCTGTACAGTTATTTGCATCTTGAACAATTAATTGATATGTTCCAGCTGCTAAATTAGAAACCGTACTTGTAGATCCAAAAGTTAAACCATTATCAACCGAATAAGTATACAATGGAACTCCACCGTTTGCATTAAATGTAATTTCCCCACTATTGTCTTGGAAACAATCTAAGTTTGTTGGTGTAGATGTGAAAGTCAAATTAGCTGGCTCTGTCAATGTTACTGTTAAAGTATCTTGACATGTATTTCCATCAGTTACAGTGATTAAGTATGTTCCCGCACAAATCGAACTGAAAGTTGTTCCTGCTTGATTTGGACCTCCAATTGAGTATTGAATTGGAGCTGTTCCACCAGTTGAATTAACTACAATTTCACCTGTACAAGCAGCATTACATAAAATGTTTGTTAATGATGTACCAGTAATTACAGGAGAAGCTTGATTTGTTAATGTTACAGTTGTTGAAGTTTGACATAAATTGTCATCTGTAACTAAAACAGTATACGATTGATCGTTTAATCCAGTAAAAGTACCAGTAAGATTTGTAGTTGTATTATTATCAATACTGAAAGTGAAAGGTAAAATTCCACCAATCGCTGAAGCTTGAATTTCAGCATTGTTTAAATCACATGTTGAAGCTGTTAAAACTGTATTCACAACTAAAGCAGCTGGTTCAGCAATTGTTTGTAAACCAGTTATTGAACAGTTGTTTGAATCCATAACAATTAAATTATGGTTTCCAGCACATAGATTCGAAATGACATTTGTTGTGTTGAAAGTTAATCCATTATCAGCACTATATAAGTAAGGTAATGTTCCTCCACTAGCATTAAATGTAATTGAACCATCACAAACACTGTTACATGTTGCAGGTGTATTTGCAAAAGTAGAAGCTAAAATAGGTGGTTGAGTTACATTCATAATTATTAATGAAGGACAAGTAAACTGATCTTGAACACCAATTGTATATGTTCCTGCTGCTAAACTACTAAAGAAATTCAATGCACTGAATGGACCTCCATTAATATTATATTGATATGTTCCACCTCCACCAGAAGCACTTGCAACTATATAACCAGAGTTGTTTCCATTACAAGTAAGCGGATAAGAGTTTGCAGAAGCAATAACTTGAGTTGGTTGTGTTACAATTACTGAAGTTGAATTAGAACACAAACTTGCATCTTGAACAGCAATAGTATATGTTCCTGCGGCTAATCCATTAAAAGTTGGACTTAATTGGAAAGCACCGCCATTAATACTGTACATATATGGTCCTGTTCCTCCATTTACATTTGATACAGTTATTGATCCATTTGTCCCACCAAAACACAATGGATCTGTTGGAGTAGGTTGGAATGTGATCGAATCAGGTTCAGTAATCATGAAAGGCAACGTAAATACACAAAGTCCAGCATCAAAGATGGTTACGATATGTGTTCCTTCAGCTAACCCAGCAAAATTTCCTGTTAATTGAAGTGTCGGTAAGGTATCCATTTGATAAGTAATCGGTGCAGCTCCACTAACATTTGTTACAGAAACGGTACCATCTGATGCACCAAAACAAGTTGAATTTGTAGAAGTTAATAGAATACCATCCATTTCAACATCATTGATACCCATAAACTCATCAGTTACACAACCTAAAGCATCTACTACAGATATTAAGTACGCTCCACCAAATAATCCTCCGAAAAATCCTATTGATTGAAGAGGTCCACCATTTAATTGGTATTGATAAGGAGCATTTGGAGAAGTAGTATTTACCTCAATTGATCCGTTATTAAATCCACAGTTAGATTCCACTAAAATAATAACAGTCACATCGTGAGCAGGTGGATTTATTAAAGTTTGCGTCGATGTGAATTCACAGTTGTTTGCATCTCTAACAATGATTGCATTTGCTGTTCCACATGCATTATTAATAGGATTTGCAGGTGAAAAGGCACCTCCATTTAAACTGTATGTATATGGTCCTGTTCCACCACTTGGTGTAATAGCAATAATACCATCACATTGATCGTGACAAATTGGGTTTGTATTTACGAAAGTTGCTGAAAGAGGAGTTGGTTGAGTGATATTAATATTCTGATTAATCAAACATCCGTTTTGATCTCGAACAACTACATCATAAATTCCAGCACAAAGACCTCCTAATGTTGAACTCGGTTGGAAGGTGTTTCCAGCATTTGATGAAAACTCATATGGTGCAGTTCCACCACTAGGTGTGACAACTATCTGACCATTACAAAGACCATTACATGACACATTTGTTGGAACATTTGTGAATGCAACTGGACTTGGTTGAGTAATGTTAAACGTAACTTGCGATGTACATAGATTTGCATCTGTTACTGTGGCAGTATATGAACCTGCAGTCAAGAATCCAAACGAATTCGACAATTGTGTTGTTACGTTGTTATTCAATGAATAGGTGTAAGCACCAGTTCCGCCAGAAGCACCAATTAAAACAGATCCGTTAATACCACCATTACATGTGATATTTTGTGCAGAAATTATTGAAGCAAGTGGCGCATTTTGAGCAACGATTGTAGCATTTACAGTTTGTGTACATCCATTTGCATCAGTAACTGTTATTGTTCTAGGTCCAGGTGCTAAACCAGTAAATGTTCCGGAAGCTTGTCCTGGTCCACCAATGGAGTAACTATAGGCAGTTGTTCCACCAGAAGCAGAAACTGTAATTGAACCGTTATTATTCCCACAAGTTGCAGGAGTTACAGCTCCTAATGTTAATGTTAAAACAGCTGGTTGTGTAATAGTTACATTGGCCGTACGAATACAGTTATTCGCATCTCGGACATAAACAGTATAAGCTCCAGCACATAAACCAGTAAATGTATTACTTGCTTGATATGTTGCTCCATTTATACTATAAGTATAACCTGGAGTTCCTGCACCTGCTGTTAAGGTAATTGAACCATTACAGCCTCCATTACATGTAACATTTGTTTGTGCAGTTGTTAATGTTAATAAAGTTGGTTGAGTTATTGTTGCATTTGCTGTTGCGACACAACCAGTTGCATCAGTAAGTGTAATTGTATATGCACCTGCAGCTAAATTCGTTGCTGTTTGAGTCGTCTGACCTCCAGTCCACGAATAATTGAAAGGAGCAACACCAACTGGATTTGAAATAGCGGTTCCTGAAGTTCCACCATTACAAAGTGCTGGAGTTGAACTTGCAGTAACAGAACAACAAATTCCTCCTGGAGTTATTGTAAATGAACCTGAAGTAGTACATCCATTATTACCTGTTACAGTATAATTATAAGCCCCATCAGGTAAATTCGTGAAATTTGCAACACCACCTGCGGTATTTGGTTCAACAACACTCGACGAACTCGACGAACTTGGGCCGGTTATGGCGACGGTATATGGACCTGCGCCGGCGACATTATTTATTGTGACACTACCGTTGTTTAGATTGGCACAGGTTTCTGCAACAGGAGTTACTGTTGGAGCAGGAAGTGTACCATATGATACATTGACTTGATCGGTTTCAACAACAGTTGTTCCATTACACATGGTATAGGTGACTCGTGCTGTATATGTTGCTGGGCCTCCCGGACAAACATTTATTGTTGCACCAGTTCCAATTTGAGTAGCTCCTTGAAACCATGCAATTGTGTAATTAGGAACTCCATTTGGAGTAAAACGCCAAGCTTCAGGTGTTGTAACAGTCCAGTTTGCTCCAGCATTTCTTCCTGGTGCAGCAATCCCTGCAGTTCCAGCAGGATTTTGAATTCCGATTATTGCTCGACCACCATTCCAAGATGTACAAGTAGCTTTATTGTTTACATAAACATCAATTACATTCGTAGTTTCGTAAAGAACCATCATACTTGTAGTTCTTAATGACGTACATGAGAAGTGACCTAAATTATTGAATGAAACGACAAAAATTCGACAAGGAGCAGTCCCCAAAATATACCATCTTACAGATCCTGCGACTGATGGGTCAATATCGTGATATACACCAAAAACATCACCTGCTGTAGATAAAGCCGGGTTTGGACAACTTGCTGTATATGACCAAGGATGAAAACTTCCTCCAGCTGTTCCACCACCAAATTGTATCGCACCATTAGAACCAACATTTATCGTTGTATAGTTTACTCCATAAAAACAAAAGTTAAATGGTAATGTAATTGGTGGCGACCAAACGTCATCCGTTCCAACTGATACAGCTGTTCCTCCTGCAGCATTATATGCAATTGGAGGGGCATGTGTAATGGAACTTACTGCATAAGATGTTGGAGCTCCAGTATGAAATGGAGTTGCAGTTAAATTTGTGCAATTTTGAGAACAAGGTAAAACCTGATCAGCTCCTGCATTTACATCAGGACAACCTGGAAATTGTGAAAATCCTAAAGTTGAGCAAAATAATGCAAAGATTAAGAGGTAAAATTTGTTATTCATAAACTAGTGTGTTTAGCATGTGTATAAACTTAACGTAATTATTTTTTATTGGTTGCCTCATAAATTAAATCAATCATTTGGTTTAACATAATTCAGCATCCAAGCTTTACGATCAGTTCTTCGTTTATATTCTTTATATGTTTTTTCAGCGTCTATTTGTTCTAATGTATAGAGCAAAACAACGTAAAAATAGTTATTCTTTTTATTTATGACTAAGTAGGCTCCAGGGTAATTTTTCTTAATGTCTTTTAATTTGCTTTCTGCCAGTTGTTTATTAGAAAACACTCCAGAAATAACATAGAAACCATTTGGTGAATCTGCTAAATCTAAATCAATAAAATGATACCCTTTAGCAACTGGAAGCTCTTTCATCGGTTCGTCAGAAATTGTTGTTGTGTCAATCTCTTCTTTTTTTGTTTCAACAATTTCTTTTGATTTTTCCTTTTCAAGATCTTTTTGAGCTTGTGCTAATTGTTCTTCTAATTCATCAATTCTTTTTTGTTGATTTGGATCAGGAACTTCTTTTTCAACAATTTTTTCTTGAACTTTAATAATAGTTTTACCTCTTTTTCCTTCTTCACCGAATTGAATTGCGAAGAATACTTCGTGTTGCATTCCTGTTGAATAAGTTCTAATTCCTCCAACTGGTAGTTCGTAACTATAACCGATTTTAAATTGCTCTTTTATAAATACACCAATATTTGCTTGAATTGCATAATCGGATTTAAAACATAAAGATGCCCAACCAACTTTTAATCTTTCAATTTGAGTAAGAAATTCATATTGGAATGGCGCTCCAGGTACAAATCGTACTAATAAATTGGGTTTCAATACGAGTTTTCTATTTATCGGATAAGCATATTGCGCTTCAGCCATGAAATGTCGTGATAATTGATAATAAGAAACTCCCATTTTCTTATCATATTTTGCCTTACCTCCCATAATTTGAGGAATTGCAATTCCAAATGACATTTTTTCTGAGATAAATGATAAACCAATATTTAGGTCAAATGTAGACGCTTGTGGGTGAAGATTAGTTAAAAATGGATCGTCTAATTGAGAAACTAAAATTGAACCTGTATTTATTCTATGGTCCATGTAACCAGCAGTAACTCCAAATCTTAACTCTTTTGAACGATCAATCTGAATACCGTATGAATAATTTAAATTCGCACTAATTTGTTGTTGTATACCTTGAGAATTGTGGGCAATAAACAGTCCGAAGCCCATTTTTTCATTAAAAAGTCCTCCATCAACTGATAAGTAATTATTCACTGCAGATAATCCAAATCCACTGTATCTTTGGTTTCTAACTAATGAAGCGGTTGTGAAATCTGAAATCCCTGTTTTTGAAGGGTTAATAATTCCAGGGTTTAAGATATAATGGTTGTAGAAAGGAATTTGTTGACCATAACTCATTATGGAACTCAAAAGAAAAAGTACCAATACAAGTCTACTCATTTCCTAAAATTGATAAAGTTCCTTTATAAATAGCTCCAACAACGCCTTGTTTTACAACATAATAATAGGTTCCGTTTGGTAGACTTCTGTCCTTGAATGTGCCTTCCCAATCATTTGAATAATCTTTATTTTCATAAACTTTGTCACCATACACATTGAACACGATAACTTCGGTTCCTGGGAAGTTTGCCAAACCTTTAATAATCCATTCATCATTGAATTGGTCATTATTAGCAGTTATTAAATTCATAATTTCAAATTCCTCTGAAGGAATGACAGTAACTCTTAGCGTATCTGAGGCTTGACATCCAAAATTGTCTGTCACCGTATAAAAATAATCAGTTGTTACAAGAGGAAAACATTCTGTGATAGGAAGATTCGGATTAGAAACGGTCGCAAAAGGTGACCAAATTCCTGAAAAGAGACTTACAGCTGTAATCGTAATCGTATCTCCTTCATCAATGGTAACATCTGACGAAACATTTACAAGAGGAAGCGGTTTCACGTCAATATAAACAAAATTTGAAGTGTCAAATCCACAAATACCATTTTTAACAATGACTCTTGCCCAAAAACTTTGAGTTATTGATTGGATGATGTTTAAAGAATCATAAGTTGTTGGGATGGAATTCCAGATAGAATTATCTATACTGCTTTCCCAATTAAATGAAGATGAAGTATAATTTATTAATGTTAAATGAACTGAATCATTTTGACAAATCGTACGATCTGAAAGTAGTTGACCTGGATCAGTTTGCTGATCAATGGTAATTGTAACACTACTACTCGTATCTGCTGGGCAAATGGTACCTTGAGTAATCACACGAACGTCTGTAGTTTGATTGATTGTTGGAAAAATTAACGTGTCATTTATTCCTGCAACAGCTGTCCATGTTGTTCCTCCGTCTGTAGAAGTTTGCCATGAACCAATATTACCTTGTAAACCAACAATTGAAACTAATTCATTTAACGATTGAGCGCAATAGGTACCACCTCCATTTATAGTTCCGCTATTAAAATTATCAATTTCAATTTCTGCGGTATCTGTATAAATATCTGGACAAGATTTTCCATCTAATAAAACTTGGAAAAGCGTTGTTTGTGTTAAACCTGAAATGTCAAATGTTTGTGAACTTATCCCACTTCCAATCCAAGTAATTCCACCGTTTGTAGAAAGTTCCCATTCATCGATAGAATTTAAATTTGCATTTATGGTAATTGGAGTTCCAATACTGTCGATACAATATGCATTTGAACTCAAAATATCTGTACTTATTAATAAGGAATCAATTGTAACAATTGCAACAGTTGAATAATAATCGGAACAAACACCTCCATCAAAAAACACTCTAAATTGAGTTGTTTGACCTAAGTTGGTAAAATTTAATGTGTCATTTGTATTTATGATCGGAGTCCAAGTTACTCCAGAATTAATTGAAGATTCCCAATTCAGAATTGAATCTCCACTTAAGGCAAGCGTTAAAAGTCCATTATCACTATCTTCACATAAAGAAGTTGACCCATTTAAAGTTGGTGAAGTTGGAATTGGTTGAACAGTTATCGTACCTGTTGAAGAATAGGAATCTGGACAATATATTCCATTCACATTGAAACGATAGATTGTTGTTTGAGTTGGATTGAAATAATTGATAAATGGACTAGTGCTTGCAACTGTTGTCCAAGTAACACCATTATTTGTGGATGTTTCCCAAAAATTAATTCCTGTTGTAACACCAACTGCAGAAAGTGTACCTGCAGCACCCGAAGCACAAACTGTATCTGATCCAAAGACAGAAGCAGATGTAACTGAAGGTTCTATAAAAACTAAATGTTGATTCGAATAACTAGCTCCGCAAGAATAACTTAAATATTTTACTCGAAATAATGTTGAACTTGTTAAAGTAGGAAAATTAAGAGAGTTTGTTGTATTAGCAATACCTGTCCAAGATGCTCCACTATTCGTTGAAAATTCCCATTCTTCAATTGCGGCACTACCTGTAACTGTGAGTGTTCCGCTAGCACTACTTTCACACAATGTGTCAGGACCAGACAGTACTCCAACAACAGGTGGGTTTTCAACCATTATTGTTGTGTTGGGGGAGGTGGCATTGGGACAAAAACCGCCACTGTAATTTACTCGATAAAGTGTTGTTTGTGTTAAGTTTAAATAAGTTTGAGATGGGGTAGAGTTTGAAATTGTTGTCCAGGTAGCACCTCCATTTACTGAACTTTGCCAATTTAAAATTGATCCATTACTCCAACCAACAATAGTCAATGATCCAGCATTTCCTGTTGAACAAACTGTATCTGGTAATTGGAGCGTTCCGGGTATTACAAAACAATCATTTTGGACTAACCAAGTTACTGTATCATTTGCAGCATCAACATCTAAGGGATGTTTAACCCAAACCTTCATTTGATAAGAACCACAAGCTGATAAATTAGCTGTAGTTGCAAAAGCAAAATTATATGAACCTGTTGGACCTAAAGGTGTTCCAGCAACTTGAGACGTAACTGGTCCGCCATTAACTGTATATGAAACTGTATATGTTCCTCCACCCGCAGGGGCGCCATTGTTAAAAATATTTACCCTTACTATTTGAGTACTAGAAAGCTGACAACCAGATATAGGAGATGAGGTCGCATTTAAAGCAACGCTGAGATTTTGAGAATTACAAAATCCGCTTATAATGAGAGTAAGTACAATTAGTAGTTTTTTCACTTATTCTAGTGTCGTATTATGTAAAGTTAAATTCAAAAAAACAAAAAAATGTGCTTTAAAAAACAAAGATATAATTTAATCGAACGTTCATACATTTCTGTCGAAAGTTTTTATTGAATTAACATTGAATTTGGATATATTGTACCTTTGTTGAAATGCATCACATGAAATTTTTTATATTGTTTTTATGTTCTACGCTATTTTTCATAGTTAGTTACCAACGTGTTGATTCTGAATTTAAAACAATTCAAGTCAAAATTAAATCTTCTGATTCTTTGGCTTTACAAATTAAATTGGGTAGAATGCTTTTCTACGAAAAACAATTGTCAAGAGATTCTACTATTTCTTGTGGATCATGCCACTTGCAAGAATTTGCTTTTGCCGACACCGTTCAATTTTCTAAAGGAATTAAAAATAGAAAACCAAGCAGAAACACTCCAACTCTAACTAACATTGGTCAAAATCAGCGATTTATGTTTGATGGATTTTTAACTACTCTTGAAAAACAAATTATCGTTCCAATTGAAGAGCACAATGAAATGGATTTTAGTCTTCTTGAAGCTTCAAAACGTCTTAATGAAAATAAAAAGTATCGAAGTTTAGCTGTAAAAATATTTAATAGAAATGTAGATCCATTCGTTATTACACGTGCAATTGCTGCTTTTGAAAGAAGTTTGATTAGTAATCAGTCTAAGTATGATCTCATGAAATCAGGTAAAGTAGTTTTTTCATCTGATGAAAAAGAAGGAATGAATCTGTTCTTTAATAAACTGAATTGTATAAAATGTCATTCAGATCAAAATTTCGGAAATCAGTTAACTTTCAATAATGGACTTAGTGAAGAATACCTTGATCTAGGTAGATTTCGTGTGACATTAAAAGAGGAAGACAAAGCGAAGTTTAAAGTGCCGACACTCAGAAATATCGCGCTCACACGACCTTATATGCATGACGGGAGTTTACCTGATTTACTTTCGGTTATTCGCCATTATGAAAGTGGAGGACATAAACATGTAAATAAAAGTGAATTTATTCAAGCCTTTAAACTGACTGAAAAAGAAGAAAAACAATTGATTGCTTTTTTAGAATCACTTACCGATGAAACGTTTATAAAAAACAAAGCATTTCGCCCTTTAAAAAGGTGATTTATACTTTGGATTTGTTGCCAAAGTATGGTCTGTCAAAGTTTTTAAGAAAGCCAATAAATCTGCTTTTTCTTGTACGTCTAACATCAATCCTGTAGATTGCGTATAAATCAATGCAGGATGAGCGGTTGAACTTGTTTGAATTCCAGAATTATAATGTTCAATTACTTGTTCTAAAGTTTGAAACCTTCCATCGTGCATGTAAGGAGGAGTTAATTCAATATTTCGTAAAGTGGGAACTTTAAAAGTTGCTCGATCAGCACTTGAATTAGTTACATTAAATCGACCAAGATCTAAGAAATTAGCTTCTAAGTCCAATCCATTATTAATGTAAGAATCGTTTTCAAAGTTTTTACCCGCATGACAGTGTACACAATCGGCTCCAGATGTTGCTGGAAATCCAGGGTTGTATTCTGTGAAGAATAAATATTTCCCTCTAATTTCACTAACTGTAAATGTCACCTCTCCTCTAAGATATTGATCATACCTACTGTTAGATGAAACTATTGTATTCATAAAAGCTTCTAAAGCCAAAGATAAATTCAACGAATTGATTTCACCATCTGCAAATGCTCTTTGAAACAAGATTTTATACAATGTAGAAGCTTTCAGTTCGATCAATGCATAATCTAAGTTTTCATGCATTTCTAGTGGGTCAGTGATAGGTTTTAAAGATTGGTCTCTTAAAAGTGTTGACCTTCCATCCCAAAAAAAGCCATTTGTATTCCAAGCCATGTTTACAATTGACATTGCTTGTCTGTTTCCTTGTAAACCATCAATTCCAGTTGAAAATTGTGCAATATCTGAAAAAGCAGTTTCTTGATTGTGACAATTAGCACAAGCCATTTGATTGTTTCCTGAAAGCATTTTTTCATAAAACAAATATCTTCCTAATTCTACTTTGGAATTTGTTAAAACGTTGTCTGAAGGTAAGTTGGGTGGAGGCAAGGTTCCTCCTAAATCTAAAGAAACGACTGAATCTTCAAACGGCGTTATTTCACCAATTTCTTTTTTACAAGAGTATAAACTTGCAGAAATAATAATTAGTAGAATAAAGATATAACGCATAACTATTCAACAATGATTTTTTCAATTACTTTCTTACCATTTGAAAGTTCAATAGTAACTAAATACATTCCAGTTTTATTCAATTCGAAATTGTCAATGCTTGCACTTGAATTGTTTTCGTATACAATCTCGCCTAATAAATTAATCACTTTAATTGACTCAATATTTTCTGAAGCTTTAATTGAGAATTTTCCAGAAGAAGGATTCGGATAAATTTGAATGTTTTCTTTTGAAGTTTCATCAATTGAAAGAACTTTTGGTGAAAACACAAACTGACTGAAATTAATCGTTGCAGTTGCAGCTTCACCTGTAAAACCATGATTAATCAATCCCCCCATAATTGTCATTCCACGTAAAGACTCTTGATACTCACCAGTTACATGGATATTTTTTTCACTTGCTAAAATCTCTGCAGAAACATTCATTGATACAGCTCGATAGTTTTCGTCACCTAAAGCATGAATTTGAACTGTTTGATCAAAAGCATTTCCAGATAACCCTTCTAACAAAATAAATCGATAACCTGATGCCCATCCCCAATGCATACTTGGTGATTGAAATGAAAGAGGAGATGTTAATGGCTCTAAAGAAGGATCTTCATGATTACGAATAGAATCAACTCCAATATAAAATTCGATTCCTTCAATTGTATTCACAGAAGGTGTTCCTAAATCTAAAATACTTACACCGTCTTCTGCATCTGCAATAGCAATAAAATCAGGAATTTGGGTCGTCATTCCACCATCATGGGTGATTGTAACACCAGAAATGTAATATTTTAAAAGTGTAAATTGAAAGACTTCTCCGTCAGCAGTTGCACCAGCAGTGTTCAATGTAAATGGATTCCCCATCCATTCGTGATGAATGTAAAGATTTACCTGCTGTGCTTTAGAAAACACAGGGACAAGAAAGAACAAAGCAACTAGAAATCTCATAATTTTAATTTTAACGAAGTTAACTAAAATTCGAATACTAAATTGATTCTCTTTTTACTTATTCTTGAACTTCAAAATTTCATCAACTGAACCAACAGAAACTGGATGGTAATTATTTCGTGCAGTTTGATAGACTTTCATCGCCCACATTTTATCGTCAGCGTTTTTGCTTAATGCTTTATATAATGGCAATAAGAATTTACGTCTACCTGTGATAGTTAAGAATTTCTCTAAACTTGGTCGCACATCTTTGTATCCAGAATTTATAGCTAAAACATACCATTCTGTCGCAACTTCAGCATTTCCCCAACCTGTAAAATGAAGTTTTTCATCCAATAATTTCAATTTATCGATTGAAACTTCTTTTGGTAATTCACGGATAAATGCTTGCCATTCCTGAGGAGCAAAAGAATCACGTTTTAATGCGGGTTCTTGTTTTTTGCCTTTTTTCTTTTTTGGACGCTTAAAAATATCTTTTCCATTCATGAATTGTTTCGCTAATGCTTGGGCTTTTTCTAATCGTTCAGAAGTAACAGCGTAACAATTTTTAGGAAGATCTTTACCATACAACCATTCTTTTGTGTTGAATTTGATGTTGTTTGGTTTCAACAATTTTTCATCCAAATATTTTTCAAATCGTTCTGTAGTCATTGTTGAGAAAGCGTGGTCTTTAAAGTAACCATTAAGAAAAGCATCAAAACGCTCTCTTCCACAATCTCTTTCCAACGTTTTCAAGAAAAAGCAACCTTTAACGTATGCAATACTTGTCATTCCGTCATCTGGATTGCGGTCTTTTAAGTTTAATTTCAATTGAGTATCTTCAATTTTACCTTCAGAAATAAATTCTTCCATTTCAACTTTCAACTCTTGAAATTCGATCATAGAAAGCATATCTGCACGTTCTTTTCCGTACAATTCTTCCATGATTCGATTTTCGAAATAAACCGTAAATCCTTCATTTAACCAGAAATCGTCCCAAGTTGCATTGGTAACTAAATTCCCTGACCAAGAGTGAGCTAATTCATGAGCAACAACAGAAACTGCACTTCTATCACCAGCAATTAGAGTTGGATTTGCAAATGTTAAACGTGGATTTTCCATTCCTCCAAAAGGAAATGAATAGGGTAAAACAACAATATCGTATTGTTCCCATTGGTATTTTCCATACAGTTTTTCAGCTGCAGAAATCATTTTTGGTAAGTCAACAAATTCCCATTTGCATTTGTCGACCATGCTCGGCTCAGAATATACACCACAGTTATTTCCTAAAGAGCGATATTCTAGATCTCCAACAGCCAAAGCAATTAAGTAAACAGGAATAGGTTGTTTCATTTCAAAATGATAGATTCCAGTTTCCGATTTTTTCTTTGGATTCGTCGCACTCATGATAGCCATTAATTCCGAAGGAACTTTCACATCCGCAGAGTAAGTGATTCTATTTGCTGGAGTTCCTTGAACTGGAATCCAAGTACGTGTTAAGATTGCTTGTCCTTGAGTGTATAAATAAGGATGTTCTTTGCCAGCAGTCAATTCAGGACTTAACCAATCTAAAGCGCCACAATTCTCAGTTGTTTCGTAATAAATATTAATTTGAGTCGTGTTTTTATTGATTTTAACACTTAAAGGCTGTCCAATGAATTCTTTTAATGGTCCGATAATGAAATTTGTTTCCTTTTCGTTTCCTTTTGGTCCTAAAGTTACTTTTTGGATTTTAGGTCCATTGATATCAAAAATTGCAGTATCTGTATCCGTAACACGTTCCATTGTATGACGAACAACACCATAAATACGTTTGTTCAAAAAGTCAACTTCGATATCTAAATCAAGATGAGTTGTATGGATTTTGTCCGTATTTGAATACGAATGTGCATCTTTCATCGGCACAAAACCAGTCACCTTGGGAGTGTTATCTTCTGTGTTTTTATCCGATTCACAAGCAGTAAAAAGAGTAAGTAGGATGGTTAAAACTGGGAATAAGTTTTTCATCATTTAATAAATTGGACTGCGAACTTAATGAAAAAAATCTGAAATTCTAAGTTTATTTTCTATCGTTATTGCTCAAATAGCGAATCACTTCAGCTGCACCCATTAAACCAAAGAGTGCGGGCATGTAACTAACTGTCCCATAAAACGATCGTTTATAATTTGTGCCATCAGTCATTTTCAACGATTGTTTTTGTTGCAATTCAGAAGAAAAAACGCATTTAATTTTTTCGAAACCAACATTCACTTTTTTCAATCTTTTTTTAACATGAGTTCCAAGTTGACAATTGTGACTATTAATTAAACGTGCGATTTGCACTTTACTTGGATCCGTTTTACCTCCAGCACCTAAATGAGTAATAATCTTTATTTTCAAACTTTTCGAGGCAACAATCCATTCGATTTTAGGAGTAACAGAGTCAATACAGTCCATCACATAGTCGGGCTTAAATTCTTTTAACAATTCCCAAGATCTTTTTGGTTCGACGAATTCTTGAACAATATTCAATTCAATTTCAGGGTTGATGTCCTTAATACGCTGACCTAAAGCAACGGCTTTGTTGACTCCAATTGTGGAATCAAGAGCAGTTAATTGACGGTTTTTATTCGTAATATCAAAAACATCTCCGTCGATTATGGTCATTTTTCCAACACCAGATCGCGCAATGAATTCTCCTGCAAATGAACCAATTCCACCTAATCCAACAATCATAACATGAGAACTTTTCAAGCGATCCATTTCTTTTTCACCTAAAATCAACTCAGTTCTTTCTAGCCAATTACTCATAATTTAAAAACTCGTTTAGCGTTTTCGTAAATTTCTTCAATTAATTGGTGCAAAGGTATTGATTTAATTTTCGCAACTTCTTCGTAAATAGAATTTAGTTGAATTGAACTAGTGTCAGTTTCTAGAAAAAGTTGTTGAAGTGGAATAGTTTTTACAGCTTCTTGCAATGAAGAATTTGATAAAATTGATTCACCAATGCTGAAAAAAAGATTTGGATGATCAATGATTCGATTCAAAGCTGAAGTTTTATTGAATCCGTGGTAAATAATCGGACAATCTGGTGAATATTTTTTGTGTAAAATAAGAATTCGATCGATTGAGTTGACGGAATGTAGGATGATTGGTTTTTGAAGTTGTTGGGCAATTTGAAGTTGCAATACAAATAGTTTTTCTTGCGCTTCAGGGTTTTCATAACGAGTATCTAATCCAATTTCACCAATTGCTAGACAGTTTTTCGATTTACATTTTGTGATTAACATTTCACGCAGTTCTTCTATATGATATTCAAAATGCGAAGAATCTTTTGGATGAATTCCAATAGAGAATAAGTAATCAGGAGTTTCATTTTCCAGTTCTAACTGTTTGATTCCTAGAAACTGGCTTTTAGCGTTGTGTGTATGGGAATCAAATAAATGCAAGTGAACTTCGATTTTTAACAGAATAAAATTAACAAAAATTGTATGTTCTCACTAGAAATTTGTATTTTCGGCGCTCAAAAAATATTTTACAAATATGCAAGCTCAAGATACAATAATTGAAAGAGTTGAAGCTCAAGGCACCATTCTAGGTCATCCAAAAGGTTTGTATTTATTATTCTTTACTGAATTGTGGGAACGTTTTTCGTACTATGGAATGAGAGCAATATTAATGCTTTACATGACAAAGTTGTATTTAGAAAACGGATTGGAAATTGATAAAGGATCTGCTTCTTTAATTTATGGTTTCTTTACTGGTTTTGTATATTTTACTCCTATTATTGGTGGTTGGATTGCAGATAAATTTATTGGTCAAAGAAAAGCTATTACTATTGGTGGTATTACAATGTTTTTAGGTCAAATAGCTTTGTTTGCTATTAACAGTCATGTTGGTTTAGCAATTGGTTTAATTCTATTGATAATTGGAAATGGATTTTTCAAACCGAATATTTCAACTTTAGTTGGAAGACTTTACAAACAAGGTGATGCTAGAAGAGATTCTGCATTTTCTATCTTTTACATGGGTATTAATTTAGGAGCGCTTTTAGCTCCAATTGTAGTTGCTATTTTATGTAACAATCTATTTGCGACAAAAGGAATTGGCGCAGATGGAAAAGAAATGATAATGTCATTTGGTTACAAATATGGATTTTTAGCTGCAGCAATTGGAATGTTAATTGGTCAGATTATTTTCAACTCTTTAGCTAAGAAATATTTATTAGAAATTGGTGAAAAACCACAAAAAACTGATACAGTAGAAGTTTCAGAAATCATTGATGATGCTCAGAATATTGGTAAAGGAACTTTAACAAGAGAAGAAAAACAAAGAATTTCAGTTATTTTTATTTTAACTACATTCATTATTTTCTTTTGGGCAGGATTTGAGCAAGCGGGTTCTTCGATGACTTTATATACTGATTCATATATCGACCGTAGTTTTGGTTCTGGAGAAATTTCCACTGAATTATTCCAATCAGTAAACCCTTTATTTATTGTTGTTTTAGCTCCTTTATTTGCATGGTTCTGGGGATCAAAAACAGGTTCAAGAATGACAACTCCTGTTAAAATGAGTTTGGGGATGATATTGTTAGGTATTGGATTCTTATTTATGTTAATGGCTACAGGTCATGTGAAAACTGAAATCGTAAATGGAAAAGAAAATGTAGTAGAAAAAGCGGGTCTTTGGTTTTTGATTGTTACTTACTTTTTCCATACAATCGGGGAATTATGTATTTCACCAGTTGGACTTTCAGTTGTAACTAAATTAGCTCCAATAAAACTGGCTTCAATGTTGATGGGTGTTTGGATGTTATCTACATTTGTTGCTAATATTTTAGGTGGATTTATTTCTGCATATGTAGAGAAATTAGGAGCAGGCTTGATTTTCTCTTCGATTGGAATATTTGTAATTGGATTAGGAGTTATAATGTTATTAGTTTCAAAGAAATTAAGTAAAATGATGCATGGAGTAAAATAATCTTTACTCATTAAATATTTGGAAATCCCTCGAAGAAATTCGGGGGATTTTGCGTTTTATTATGTAGATTAGCAACAAATTATATTACCATGTCTGATTCTATTATTCTAGATTCTGTTCCAGAAGAACAAAATGAATTGAATGCAATTCAAAATTTTAAAGGGAAATATCCGAAACAATTGTGGGCGCTTTTCTTCAGTGAAATGTGGGAACGTGTTTGTTTCTATGGAATGCGAGGAATGCTTGCTTTTTTCATGGTGAATCAATTGGAGATGGGGGAAAAAGAATCCAATCTTCAATATGGAGCAACTCAAGCATTTGTTTACGCTTTTACTTTTATTGGTGGATTTTTTGCTGATAAAATTTTAGGGTTTAGAAAATCATTATTGATGGGTGGAATCTTGATGATTACAGGAAGTATAATTCTTGCGATTAATCCAAAAGATTTTTTCTTTATAGGTATTGCGTTTAATATCATTGGGACAGGATTTTTTAAGCCGAATATTTCATCAATGGTTGGTCAACTATATAAAAATGGTGATGTTAGAAGAGATGCTGGGTTTTTGCTTTTCTATTCTGGTATTAATATTGGGGCATTTATTGGCGGATATGTTGTAGCTGTTGGAAAAGGTGAAATGTTCACAAGTATTATCCCTGTTGAATTAAGATGGAACGTAGCATTTGGCGCTGCAGCTTTTGTCATGGCGATAAGTTTGGTTACGTTTATTTTTACTAAAAAGAATTTAGGTCCAATTGGACTTTCTCCATTATTAAATTTAGATATTAATAAACGAAGATTGTATGAGATTTTGACTTATGTTGGAGCACTTGCTGTTATCCCATTAATTATAATAATGGTAAAAAACACTACTTACACTGATTACTTTATGTATGCGATTGGTCCATTTAGTTTAATATATCTTGGTTATGAAATGACTAAAAACAATAAATCTGAAAACTTAAAGTTGTTAGGTGCCTTATTGTTTATTCTTTTTTCAGTTGTCTTTTGGGCGATTTTTGAACAAGCAGGTGGTTCGCTTTCATTATTTGCAGCTACGAATCTTGAGAAAAATTTATTTGGATTAAGTTTAGATCCAAATGGTGTAAATAATTCAATTAATGCATTGTTTGTAATTTTCTTCGCTCCTGTTATAGGACTCTTATTTATTGCAATGGCTAAAAGGAAATTAGAACCTAGCTCAACAATAAAATTTGGACTTGGGTTCGTCTTTTTGGGATTAGCTTTTTTTGCGTTTTATGCTATTCGATTTGGAATGGGAGAAAATGGTAAAAGCTCAATGAATATTTTTGCATTAGCTTATTTTGGGGCTACAATAGCAGAGTTATTTCTTTCTCCAATTGGTTTGAGTTTAATGACTAAACTTGCGCCAAATAGAATGCAAGGATTAATGATGGGGATGTGGTTCTTGGCGAGTGCATATGGACAATATGTTGCTGGTTTATTTGGAGCTAGTATTTCACCAGATAAAAATGCTTCAAATGTTGAAAGGATGAATATTTATACTGAAGGTTATTATCAATTTGCATGGTATGCAATAATTGCGGGGATAATTCTGATTGCTTTATATCCATTAATGAAGAAATTAACACAAGAAGTTAAATAAAATGAAACAACAAAAACACCCAAAAGCTCTTCCGTATTTATTCCTATCTGAAATGTGGGAACGTTTCGGTTATTACTTAATGATCGGTATTTTCACCCTTTATCTGGAAGATTTAACCAAAAAAGGTGGGTTCGAAATGACCACAACTCAGTCTGCTGGGTTATACGGTACTTTTATTGCACTTGTGTTTTTCACGCCTTTTATTGGTGGTTTGTTGGCGGATCGACTACTAGGTTACCGTTTGCCAATTGTAATAGGTGGAATCTTAATGGGGCTTGGATATTGTTTAATGGGAATTCATTCCTATTCGATGCTCTATTTAGGTATGACTTTGGTGATTTGTGGAAATGGACTTTTTAAACCAAATATTTCAACCTTACTCGGAAACCTTTACAATAAACCAGAGTTTCAAGCTAGAAAAGACGAAGGTTACAACATTTTCTACATGGGAATCAATATTGGTGCTTTCGTTTGCAATATTGTTTCGGCTGTTTTAATTAATAAATACGGTTATACGGTTGCTTTTGTAGGCGCTGGAATTGGAATGTTTATTGGCGTTGGAGTCTTTCTTGCTGGAAATAAACATTATTCAGATGGCGATGTCAAGAAAGTTGCAGTTCCTGGTGAAAAACCATGGTGGATTGATTTGGCTATTGTAATTGTACCCGCAATTATTTTCGCGGTTATTGGTTACTTTATTAATGGTGTACCTTCTGCAACGAATGAACATTCCTTTTTAGTTAAAGATGATGTAACTGATGCATTTTTGTTCGCATGTATTCCAGTGATCTTCTTTTTTGGATATGTACTTTTCTCCTCTCCAAAATCAGAACGAAGAGTTGTGAGTGCAATCTTAGTCGTTTGTATTGCGGTGATTCCTTTTTGGGCGATTTTCAAACAAAACGGAACGGTCTTAAATACGTGGGCAAAAAATTATACTAAACGAGATGTTCCAACTGCAATAGAAAGTGGTTTGAAAAGTATGAAATTAGCAGATGTTATACCTTATAATATAGAGAAAGATTCTTCTGCTGTTTTAGATAAGCATTTTAGAAAAGTAAAACCTGAAGCTAAGGCTTTACAACATCCAACTTATTTTAATAACTATCAAGATAAAAAGAAACTGAAAGAAGGGGATGAAGTTGTTGTCTTTAATACGAACATTTTTCAATCGGTAAATCCTTTTTGGGTAATTGTGTTGACACCATTAGTTGTTGCACTTTTCCGGTTTCTTAGAAGAGGAAACAAAGAACCATTGATTCCAATAAAATTTGTTTTAGGTTTATTCATAACAGGATTGTCATGTCTTGTAATGGTGGCTGCGGCTAATGCTTCTGGAAATGGGGACATGAAAACGAGTTATTGGTGGTTCTTCGGCGCTTATGGTGTAATTACTATTGGGGAATTATTTCTGTCTCCAATTGGATTATCCATGGTTTCAAAATTAGCTCCGGCCAGATTAACAGCTTTATTAATGGGTGCATGGTTTATTTCAACTTCAATTGGAAATAAATTAAGTGGAGTTATTGCATCTCTCTGGGATCAGTATGATGACAAAGCTTCTTTTTTCATGTTAAACTTTTATTTAATGATGGGAGCAACATTGATATTGGTTGTTTTACTTCCATGGTTAATGAAAATATTTAGAGAACAAAAAGTGAAATAGTTTGTTCTAGGGTAATTAAAAGCACTATAAAATGAAAAAATACTTCGTTTGGATTTTAGTTTATGCAGTATTATTAATTGCAATTCCACTTTTAATAGAATACAAATATATTTTACCAGCGAAAATTTTGGGTTTCATTTTAGTTTCATTAATTACGATTTCAATTCGAGTTTGGTTAAGGAAGGCAAATAAATTATTTAATAGTGAGCCAAAAGTGGTTTTAACGAATAATGATAGATTCGATTTAGATGTTTTAATTCCAGTGTATAAAAATTGGTCAAATACGAATCGAAAAGAGTTTGAAAGAAAACTATCATCTACTATTACAAAGATTGATTTCGATAATTTTGATCATTCAACACCTCTAAAAAGAAATTGTTTGGCATTTTGTTCATTATTAATTGCTGCCTCTCCGGATGCTTTTGGTATAAATACGAAAAGAATAGTTGTTTTTAAACCAGAAGTAAATCTTGAAAAAACAGAAATAAATGGTGTTCAATATATATTCATAGGAGTAAATTACATCGAAACACAGTTGAAATTACTAGTGAATAGCCATTCTGACACTAATATTGATAGTGAATTCTCAAAAGCTACCGATTACTTTTTACAGTAAAACTGAGTGTTTTTAAGAGTTCCGTGATTTATATTCGATTTTCCTGCTAAATCTTTAGTCTTCACTTTCAGTCGATTAAGAGTTTTAGGCAAAAAACTTTCAAAAAAAGATTACTAAAAGCTTGTTAAAGTAAAAGAAGTGCGTACCTTTGCACCCGCTTTGAACGATAAGCGACTTTGGAAACGGAGTTATTGAAAAGGTAAAAAAGAGTAATCGA
>JBKDZA010000189.1:0-2572 GCA_046308455.1 Fluviicola sp. | reverse complement strand
TTCTTTATTTGTTTTAAACTCTACTTTATCAACAAACCATGGCGATGTTAATCCCAATGCCAACTCAAAAATTTCAGCGCTATTATTCATAGCCGTAAAGTTCACGTTTTTATATTACCCACACAAATTCATATAGAACCTAAATTTCTTGATCAAACACAATAGAGTTGTCAGTTGTATTTATAACGGTTAGCACGCTTGAATAACCATCTGACTTTTGATAATTCATGACACTTTGAGCATCTGTAATTCCAGAACTTTGTGTTTCAACTTCTGAAGTCGTAGAATTTCTATCAAATAATGTGTACAAAAGGTTGGTAGAAGGGTCGAAAAAACATTTTTTTACAAATTCACCTTTAGCTTGATTTGCAGTTTTGATAATTTCACCTGTATTCAACGAATATATTTCAGAAACTAAATTCTTGTCATTTGTTTGTTTGGAATAAATGAGATATTGATTGTCTTTTGTGAAATTGAATGTGTGCCAACTAAAATTTTCATCTTCTTTAATTTCAATAAATTCAGACCAATCACTGATTTTCACACTGAAAATATGGTCATCATTTGTATACCAAAGTTTCGTTCCATCGCTTGATAAACAAAAATCTGTACGTGTTTGGTCTACAACAGATTTTTCATAGACAATTTGTTTCGTTTTACGATCAAAAACACGAAGTGCATCTTCATCGATTATCGTGAAAATGTACTTGTCATTGGATAAAATTTTCCCTCCTGCTATGGATTTAAAAGAAAAGGTAAAACAGAAAGTAGTAAATAATAAAGTTCTAAATAATTTCATAATAGTTTATTTGTATGCTAAATAAACTAATATAACTAGACAATACAATAGTAATTTGTTACTATGTATTTTTTAAAATGTTGTATTTCAATTGAATATAAGATTATATCTTACAAGCAAACTCTGCCAAATCAACTAGTTTATTGGCATATCCCCATTCATTGTCATACCAAGCAACCACTTTCACAAAGGTATCACTTAAAGCGATTCCTGCTTTTGCGTCGAAAACACATGTACGTGGATCACCTTTAAAATCTTGAGAAACAACTTCATCTTCTGTATATCCTAAAATACCTTTCAACTCGTTTTCAGAAGCCTTTTTCATTGTTGCACAGATTTCTTTATAACTAGCAGCTTTTTTCAAGCGTACTGTTAAATCCACAACAGAAACATCGGCAACAGGAACACGGAAACTCATTCCAGTCAGTTTTCCTTTTAATTCGGGTAAAACCAATCCAACTGCTTTTGCTGCACCTGTAGAGGAAGGAATGATATTTTGATACGCACTTCGTCCACCACGACAATCTTTTTGTGATGGCCCGTCAACTGATTTTTGTGAAGCTGTTACAGCATGAACAGTGCTCATCAATCCTTCTTCAATTCCAAAATTGTCGTTCAACACCTTTGCAAGTGGAGCCAAACAATTAGTAGTACATGAAGCATTTGAAATTATTAACTGCTCTTTTTTTATGTTGTGGTGATTCACTCCCATAACGAATGTTGGAGTATCGTCTTTTGCTGGAGCTGAAAGAATTACCTTTTTTGCGCCTGCATGTATGTGTGCTAGTGCACTTTCCTGTGTGAGAAATAATCCAGTACATTCCAAAACTGCATCCACATTCAATTCCTTCCATGGAAGATTTACTGGATCTTTTTCAGAACTAACATGAACTTTTTGTCCATTGATAAACAAATGTCCTTCTTTTGTTTCAATTGTACCATTAAAAGCACCATGTGTCGAATCGTATTTTAATGAATAAGCCATGTATTCCAATTCCATTAAATCATTGATTGCAACGATTTCAATTTCTGGGTGTGCAGTTGCGATTCTACAAGCCAATCTTCCAATACGACCGAATCCATTTATTGCTAATCTCATAGTATATTTTTTTGTTACTTTAATTTATTAAAAATCACATTAAATTCAATAGTTTTTTTGTTCATCATTGATGATTTAACCGCGAAGTCGCAGTGACGCAAAGTGTTTCTAGTGTCAATAATAGCACAATTAATTACAATTGAAGCAATTTCATTTTCTGAAATATTTTTTTGAACTTCTTTAAAAGGACTTTTATATTTTATCATGATTTTCTTAGCGTCTATGCGTCTTTGCGTTTATTTAATCTTTAGATTATCAATGAATTTTGTCTAATTAATCATTTAAACTTACTTTATATCACTTTTAATTCAAAAGGTTTTTTGTTCATCATTGATGATTTAACCGCCAAGTCGCAGTGACGCAAAGTGTTTCTAGTGTTAATAATTGCACTTTTAATTACAATTGAAGCAATTTCATTCTCTGAAATATTTTTTTGAACTTCTTTAAAAGGACTTTTATATTTTATCATGATTTTCTTAGCGTCTATGTGTCTTTGCGTTTTATTTTATCTTTAGATTATCAATGAATATTTTCTAATTAGGGTCTGCTGAAAAAGTCAGACTCAAATTTGACTTAGATTTGAAAATTTGTAGCTAAAAAATATTTTTTGTCGAAAGTTTAAAATTTTTGAGAAGATAACTTTTAGGCAATACTGTACTAGCTCAGCCAAATTG
>JBKDZA010000188.1:0-3488 GCA_046308455.1 Fluviicola sp. | reverse complement strand
TATTTGTTTTAAACTCTACTTTATCAACAAACCATGGCGATGTTAATCCCAATGCCAACTCAAAAATTTCAGCGCTATTATTCATAGCCGTAAAGTTCACGTTTTTATATTACCCACACAAATTCATATAGAACCAAAATATTAGGTAGGTGGTATGTATGAGTATAATCAATTTAAAATTTTTGATTTTCAAAAAAAACTCTTAACTTCAAGTAACAATTATTAAAATATAAACACAATGAGTTTTACAAGAAAAGACGATTGGTCAAAAGAAGAAACAAAATCAGCATTAATTGGAAAAGCACTAGCTTCAGAAGTTCGAATCAGAATTTTAAAAATCTTAAAAGAAAAACCAGGATTAAATTCCACAGAAATTTCTAAACTTTTAAAAAGGCATAGAACTACAATAGATGATCATTTATTTTTTCTAAAAGAGGCCAATTTAATTAAAGAAGAATATATTGTTCATCAATTATTGCTTTCCATTAATACAAAGAATAATAAAGTAATTGATATGTTCGTTTAAATTAAAAAAATGAATTTTAAGCCCTGTTTTTAATTAAGCAGGGCTTTTTTATATCTAAATTCAACAGTTTGGCAATTAGGTATAATTACCTAATCATAGGTAAAAAGGCCTAATTCAAAAAATGTGAAATTTGTGAGTGATTCAGCAGTTTGGCAATTAGGTAGAATTACCTAATCGTAGGTAAAAAGGCCTAATTCGAAAAACGTGAAATTTGTGAGTGATTTAAGTAGTTTGGCAATTAGGTAGAATTACCTAATCGTAGGTAAAAAGGCCTAATTCAAAAAATGTGAAATTTAATGGTGAATTCAGTAGTTTGGCAATTAGGTAGAATTACCTAATCGTAGGTAAAAAGGCCTAATTCAAAAAGAAACAAAAATCAGCCATTTTTTCAACTTTACATTCCCTTAATCTAGCTTCTGAAAACATTCCTTAACTTTGCATAAATGCTTTATTTTTTCAAAAATTGTCTACTTGGATTTCGATCTTTCATCAATGGTTTTAAATTCATTGTTGAACACAAGTTGTATTGGTACACAATTTTTCCAGCGATTTTAATGCTCGTTATTTATCAAATGGGCTACTTGATTAAAATTAATAAGCCAGAAACGCATGCCGAAAACATGAATCAAATTGTGTGGTATATGCTGCGTTTGCTAATTGAAATTATTATCGCTTCTGCTTTAATGCGTTTTGCAAAGTATGTTGTCGTGATTATTCTCTCCCCTTTATTGTCAAAATTATCTCAAAAAACAGAGCAAAAAATTAATGGGAAAACGTATTCCTTCAACATGCAACAATTATGGCACGATATCCAACGTGGAGCTCGAATTGCAGTAAGAAATATCACGTGGGAAATTGTGTTATTTTCATTTGCCTTTTTAATTGGATTTATTGGATGGGGCGACATTTCAAATAGTCCGATTCGTTATTTGATGTATTTCATCAGTTTTTATTATTATGGTTTTTCTTTTATGGATTATACCTCAGAAAGATGGAAATTGAATTTCGAGGAAAGTATTCAGTTTACACGTAAGAATAGAGGACTAGCAATTGTAATTGGAGCATTTTACTCAATCATGATTTGGACCTTTATTGATTTGAAAAATCTATATATTTTCGGACAAGAAGGAACAACTTTTTTTGAGGCAGTCTTTTTGTTTGTTAAAACGTTATTCCTTTGGTTATGTGCTAGTTTCGCTCCGATTTGGGCGATTGTTTCAAGTACTTTAGCACTTTTAGAATTAAAGAAGAATTCTGAATAAGCATAAAATTCAAAAGACTAAAAGCAAGATTCAGCTTTTTTTTGTTATTTTGTGGTGAAATTTATTTTTATGAAAAACTTATTATTCTTACTATTTACTACTTTATCAGTCTCAATTTTTGCAAATAATGATGTTAGCCCAAAGGATACTGTTACTGGAGTTATCGATAAAGCGGCATGTTTAGTTAAAATTGATGAAGGAAAAAAAATCTTTTTGGAAAGACGTTACAGAGATGCGTTAATTGTATTCAAAGAAGCTTCTGTGAAAGATCCAAATAGTTGGAAACCTGATTATTGGTTGTCACAATGTCATTATAACTTGAAAAATTATGGTTATGCTAAAAAGTATGCAGAAGAATCTTTAAGAAAAGGTGGTAAAGAAACAGATCCTGAAGTTTTTGATGTCTTAGGAGGAAGTTATCAACGATTAAATTCTTTGGATACAGCGCAGATTTATTATCAACGTGCCATGACTTATATTCCTAAAAATAGAGCGAAAGAATTAGAAATCGAACGTAAAATTGCTTCAGTAGCATACGCGAAAGAAGAAGGTAAAGTAGAAAACAAACGTGTTTCTCTTTCTACTGAAATCAATTCAAATTACAACGATTATTCTCCTGTGATTTCTGCTGATGGTAAAACGATGTATTTTACTTCGCGTAAATCAAACACAACAGGAGGAAGATTAAATCCTGATGATCAAGAGTATTTTGAGGATGTTTACAGAGTAAAATGGAACGATGTAAACAAAATTTGGGACAGTGTAACTAACAAACTAGAACGAATCAATTCAACTGGATTTGATAATTTATGTTGGATTTCTGCTGATGGCTTAAAAGCTGTAACTGTTTGGAATAATACGATGACTGAAGACAAAAAAATAACAGGAAGTTCTGATATCTGTGAAGTTAGTTATACAACTAAAGGAAAATGGACTGCTCCTAAAATCATTAAAAACAAATCAATTAACACTTCATTTTTTGAAGGTGCAGCAACTTTAACGGCTGATGGAAATACCATGTATTTTGTTTCTGATCGTAAAGGTGAGAAAACGGGTACAGATATTTATGTAGTTCAAAAAATTAATGGAAAGACTTGGGGTGAAGCTAAAATATTACCTGCTCAAATTAATACTCCATTTGCTGAAACAACTCCATTCATTTCTCCAGATGGACGCTTTTTGTTTTTCTCTTCTGAAGGTCATACTGGAATGGGAGGTTACGATATCTTTGTTTGTGAAAATACAGGTTCATCTTGGTCTGAGCCAATTAACTTAGGAGGTGGAATAAATTCTGTAAACAACGAAACTCATTTCTTTTATTCAAAAGCATTGAACAAAATCTACTTCGCTGGATACAATTTCACAGGACAAAAAGGAAATATTGATATCTACGAAATTGATATGACAAATTTCAAATTGCCAGTTAATATGTAATCTGAAAAGATGAAGAAAAATTCTCTTATTTTTTCTGCTTTATTGTTTACTTATTTTACATTTTCAGACTTTCCCGAATTTGGGATTTATGAGATTATTACGATGGCTTTAGCTATAACTTCAATTATTTTGTTTTTTATTGTAGGTAAAGGAAGTTGATTTTTATTGAATATTTTTCCAGTTGTCAGAATTTTGTTTCATATGAAATAACGCATAGATAACGATTTCATTTTCTTCTATTGAGAAATGAATTCCATATGGAAAGT
>JBKDZA010000187.1:0-13469 GCA_046308455.1 Fluviicola sp. | reverse complement strand
TCAACACTAAATGCATTAACTGCACTTGCCGTAAAACCTAAAGTATTTGCTCCTTGAGTAACAACTCTATTTCCAGCTAAAGTTCCATCTGTAGAATAAATATTTGATGAAGCAGCAGGAGTTGTCCAAGTGGGAGCGACGCCAGCACCTGCAGAAGTTAACACTTGTCCAGTTGTTCCAGCTGTGTTATTTGGCATTAAAGCACCAGAAAACCTAACGTTTCCGACTACATCTAATGGTTGAGTAGGAGTAGTTGTTCCGATACCAACACCACTGTTAATTGTCATTCGTTCAACGTTGTTTCCATATAATTTTACATCAGCACCTGTTGCTCCACTTCCTAAACCAATATACATATCGTTATCTCCACTAGGGTTTCTCAATACACGCATATTTGCATATTGATCAGCAGTAGATAAATCAAGACCAGTTGCGCCAGAAGTCCCACCGATACCTACTTTAGCAGTATTAGGATTAGTAGTTCCGATTCCAATATTTCCACCATTGTTAAAAATATTTGTATTCACAACCCAAGCTGTTCCATTCCAATAAGCTGTTTGTCCAACTGCAGTTCCATTTTGTAATAAACCTGCAGGACCTTGAGGACCAGTTGCTCCATCTATTCCATCTACTCCATCATTTCCTGCTGGACCTTGAGGACCGATTGGACCTTGAGGACCAGGAGTTGAACTACCAGATGTTTTAGCATATAATGCGTAAGGAACACTCATTAATTGGCTTGTACCAGTTACTGTGTAAGAAGTTCCTCCAGTAGGATCTGTTTCTGTTTGAATGAAGTAAGTGTCGGCTGACCAATCGATTGTAGAAAAGTTTCCAGAAACAACTGTTCCAGAGCCAATTTCAAGGCTTACTAATCCATTTGCATTTGAGTTTACAGTTTGTGTTTCCGTGTAAACTGATGCACCAGCAGCAGAACCTTGTAAAATGCTAATGCGCATTCCAACTGGCGCACTGATTACTAATCCATTTGAGCTGTTTCTAACTACAGCTTGGTAGCTCATTTTTTCTGGAGCTTGAGCCATTAACTTCAACGAGAAGATAAAAGCTGATACAGTTAATATTACTTTTTTCATTTTGTTTTATTTTTTAATAATTCTAAAAGATTCTACTTGTTCTTGGTTTGATAAAAGGTTTAGGATATACATCCCAGGAGCCAAATTTTTCATGTCAATTGAAGTTGACAATTCTGCAATTGGTCGATTTTCAATTAATTGTCCATTTTCGGAATACAATTGAAACGCCATATTGGATTGCAATTGTTCAATTGTTAGATTTAATGCATCTACTGTAGGATTTGGGAATACATCTACTTTAAAGTTAAGTTTTACTTGACTTAAGCCGGCACTCACAATTTCATAAGCATGTTGCACTCCTTGTTCGACGGAACCATTCGAATTGATGTAGTTTTGGTAAACTACTTGTCCAACCGAATAACTCACTCCGCCACCTGCTGAGTTGATTGTTTCACCGCTGGCATTCACACTTTCTTGTGAAAATCCTGTTAGTGAAAACCCCATCCCAAACAGCACTACGAAAGCTTTTTTGTTGTTACTCATACTTAGCATGTTTTAAATTAGTTTTTCAATTTTTTTAAAATCAATTGTTTGACTTTTAACTTGAAGCGAATTTATATCGTAAGGATTTTGGAGCTTTGAAAAATGGTGTGAATGACATGGATTTTGGTGTGAATAACATTTTTTTGCAGAATTTCAAAAGATGAATGCAAAAAAAATCCGCTCAAACAAAAAAGTTATGAGCGGAAATTCTTTTCAATTTTAAGTTAGCTATTGCTTAATTATTCGTTCAATATGCTGTTGATTATCAAGTTCTAAAGAAATGAAATAAACACCTCTTTCAAGCTCTTCTAAAGAAACGCTTTGTCCAGAAACAATGGAATTTTCCCTAAAAAGTCAATTTATAAACCTCAGTTCGATTATAAATTCTTGTCAGATCGCCTATAAATACTCAGATTTGAGGCGAAAAGATGATGGATTGGCGGGCCAATTCGAATGTTTTTAACGAAAAAGATGAGATTTTATAGGTGATTTCACTTTTTTATGGGTGAGGCTATTTAATTTAAAAAATCATTTTGTTCGTTAATTTTAATCGAAATAACCCGCTATTCCTCATAAAATTAAACTCCAAACTTACTTTTTAAATTAAATTCTGATGTGAATTTAGAATCGAACTGAGGTTATAAAGTTCATTGGATTCTCATTCACATACTTCGCAATTCGTTCGTAATCTCCAGAACTTCGAATGATGTGTTCATAATAATTCCTTTGCCAAACTTCTTGAATGGTTGTGTTTTGTCGCATCCATTTTGTTACTCCAATCTTAAATCCTCTGATTATTGAACCAATCGTTTTAGAGGGTGAACGAAAACTAGATTCATTCCCATTAGGGTTGTTATTGGATGTGATTTCAATGATTCCATGCATGTGATCAGGCATAATAACAAACTCATGGAGACAAACGTTAGGATAGTGAGATGGTATTTCAAGCCAACATCTTTCGGCTTCTAAACCAGAGTCGTTTAAGTTCATTTTTTGGTCATTAACCTCTCCAAATAGACGTTGTCTCTTAGCACAGTTGATGGTAATGAAATACAAACCTTCCTTACCATAGTCGTAGTTTTTTAAACGGATGCTTTTTCTGTTGTGTATGTTTGGGTTGTAAGGCATAAACTTTTTACTTTACTTGAAGTTAAGAAAAGTTTTCCAAAAAAAAGAGCGTATGGGCGTAAAACAAGTAAGAGCGTATGGGCGTAAAACAAGTAAGGGCGTATGGGCGTATAATCATACGCCCATACGCTCTTACTACCTTACTCTAAAGTTTTAAAAACTACTCCACCACATGCGCGTAACTCTCCACGCTCGGACAGCTACACACCAAGTTACGGTCACCGTATGCGTTGTCTACGCGACGAACTGGAACCCAGTATTTCCACTCTTTTAAGTAAGCAACTGGATATGCTGCTTCTTGTGCTGTGTATGGATAGTTCCACTCCTTGTTGATGATACAATCCGCAGTGTGAGGAGCGTTTTTCAACAAGTTGTTTGTTTTATCGTATTTTCCGTTTTCGATGTCGCGGATCTCTTGACGAATTTTGATCATCGCCTCAATGAAACGATCCAACTCTTCGATGTCTTCTGATTCTGTTGGTTCAATCATCAATGTTCCAGCAACTGGGAATGAAACCGTTGGTGCGTGGAATCCAAAGTCGATCAAACGTTTTGCGATATCTGCAACTTCTACGTCTGCATTTTTCTTGAAATCACGGCAGTCCAAAATCATTTCGTGCGCCACTGTTCCATTTGCTCCAGCATATAAAGTATCGTAATGACCTTTTAATTTTGCAGCAATGTAATTGGCATTTAAGATTGCAATCTCAGTTGAATGACGCAATCCTTGTGCACCCAACATTTTGATGTATCCATAAGAAATCAACAAGATCAATGCAGAACCATATGGCGCTGAAGAAACTGCTTTAATTGGAGTTTCTCCACCAGCAGCAATGATTGGTCCTGAAGGTAAGAATGGCGCTAAATGTGCAGCCACTCCGATTGGTCCCATTCCAGGTCCACCTCCACCATGTGGAATTGCAAATGTTTTGTGTAAGTTCAAGTGACAAACGTCTGCGCCAATGTTTCCTGGATTTGTTAATCCAACTTGCGCGTTCATGTTTGCACCGTCCATATATACTTGTCCACCATTTCCGTGGATAATGTCTGTGATTTCTTTGATTCCTTCTTCGTAAACTCCATGAGTTGAAGGATATGTAACCATTAAACCAGCTAATTCACCAGAAAGTTGTGTAGCAACTGTTCTTAACTCATCGATATTAATATTTCCGTTTTCATCACAACCAGTAACAACCACCTCGAATCCAGCCATAACTGCTGAAGCTGGGTTTGTTCCGTGAGCTGATGAAGGAATAATCATTTTTTTACGTTGGAAATCTCCACGACTTTCGTGATAAGCCTTGATTACCATTAAACCAGCGTATTCACCTTGTGCACCAGAATTTGGTTGCAATGACATTGCCGCAAAACCTGTTGATTCACACAAATCTTTTTCCAATTGACGGAACAATTCGTGGTAACCATGTGCTTGATCTAATGGAGCAAATGGGTGCATGTTCGCAAAATCTGGATTTGTAATTGGAATCAATTCAGAAGCTGCATTTAATTTCATTGTACATGAACCCAAAGGAATCATTGAATGAACCAAAGAAATGTCTTTATTTTCCAAACGTTTCAAGTAACGCATCATTTTTGATTCTGAATGATGAGAGTTGAATGTAGGATGTGTTAAAATTGCACTATTACGCGCAAAGTTTGCAGGGATACTGTATGCTTTATCTGAAGTAACAGAGTTGTTTGCCCCAAAGATTTCTAAAATTGTAGCAACATCTTCCAATGTGTGTGGTTCACCAAACGAAATACTCAATTCCGATTCATTGATGATGCGGAAATTCATTCCTTTTGCTTCTGCTTTTACTTTAATTGCAGCCGTATCAACTCCTTTCACCCAAACAGTGTCGAAGAATGAATCAGCGTTAACTGTTATTCCGCCAGCTTTCAATCCAGCTGCAGTTTTTGAAGCTAAACTGTGAACTCCTTCAGCGATTTCTCGCATTCCATCAGGTCCGTGATATACTGCATACATGGAAGCCATAACAGCTAATAATGCTTGTGCTGTACAAATATTTGAAGTTGCTTTATCACGTTTGATGTGTTGTTCACGTGTTTGTAAAGCCATACGCAAAGCAGTGTTGTTGTCAGCATCAACTGAAACACCAATAATTCGTCCTGGAATGTTGCGTTTGTATTCGTCTTTTACTGCGAAAAATGCTGCGTGAGGACCACCATATCCCATTGGTACACCAAATCGTTGTGAAGTTCCCAATACAGCATCAACACCACATTTACCTGGAGCTTCTAATAAAACCAACGATAAAATATCTGCTGCTACAGCTGTTCTTAAACCAGTGTTGCGTTCTGTAAATGCTTTTAAATCAATAATTGCTCCTTGAGCAGTTGTATATTGAATTAAAGCTCCAAAGAAAGATCCGTCATTTGTAAACGTTTTTTCGTCTCCAATAACGACTTCAATTCCTAAGTTTTCAGCTCTACCAACAACAACTTCGATTGTTTGTGGGAATGCATTTTCAGAAACGAAGAATTTATTTATTCCGTCTTTAGATTCTTGACGTGAACGTGAGTTCCAGAACATAATCATTGCTTCCGAAGCAGCAGTTCCTTCGTCTAACAAAGAAGCATTTGCGATTTCCATTCCTGTTAAATCCAAAATCATTGTTTGGAAGTTCAACAAAGCTTCTAATCTACCTTGAGAAATTTCAGCTTGGTAAGGAGTATAAGCTGTGTACCATCCTGGATTCTCCAACACGTTGCGAAGAATTACAGAAGGTACGATTGTTTCGTTGTAACCTAAACCGATAAACGATTTAAACACTTTATTTTGTTTTCCAAGAGCAGTAATGTGTTGCAAATACTCTTGCTCACTAAGCGCATTATCTATCTTCAATTCACCCGCCAAACGGATGTGTTGAGGAATTGTTTTGTTGATTAATTCTTCTACTGAAGAAACCCCAATTGCTTGAAGCATAGTTGATTTCTCCTTAGCATTTGGACCAATGTGTCGATTCGAAAAAGCGCTCATATGAAAATAAAATTTGAGAGTGCAAAAGTACAAGAAAATAAATTAATTAACATGCATTTTACACGACTAAATTCATAAACAAAATTGATTTAGGAATTGTTCTTTATTTAGGAAAAAAGTGAAATTTTGAACAAGAAAATTAATTTTTGTTTACAATAAATAGTTTACTGTAAACTAATTTACTTGTAACGTCCTAAATACGTGATTTTATAGGCATAATCTGGATTGCTCAAATCTAACGTTGGTACAATGAATTCAATTTTTCCTCGAATTGAGGAACTAACAGTTTGTGACATTCCTTCAATAGGCTTCATGTCTGTTTGATTCATTTTTGTAGAATAAAAATCAATGCGATACCACTGTTCAACTTTCCCAATAGGATCAGATTTAAAGCCTTCTAATGTTACCGTTTTTTTGTCTGTTTCAGAACTTGTATTAATTGGAATAACTTTACCATATGCATCAACGAATTTTGGATTGTCGTAACCTTTTACATTGTTGTGAGAATACATATCAATTCCTTCCCAAGGAAATTCATAACCCGTATTTGGATATCCATGTGGATCTTTCGCTGTAATACATTTTTCAGATTGGTCTGTTTTATTGGTGATTAAGTTTTGTAAACATTGATTGTCATTCATGTTTCTCCAATAAACCGTCGAATTATGGATCCATCCCAAAGCACGATCACCATTTTCACTCACCAAAGCATAGTTTTCCAATAAACGTTTTTGATCATTGTTATTGTCTGTCCAAGACTGAGGTTTGAAGTTACCAGCACGTAAATCTTCTCCTTTAAAAAAGTTCTTAATTGAAACTAGCTCTAACTCGTAATTGTTGTCGAAGATTCCACAATCCCACCACCAGTTCATACCGATCGACATTCCTCCCATGAAAGCAGTACTCCATTCATCGTTGTGATAATCTACTGAAGTACAACATTGCGCATTTATGAATTCACCTGAAAGTCCAATTTCTTCAAAAAACACAGGAACATTCTCTTTTGTAAATACTCGTTGTGTGTATGGAAAGCGGTCTTTTAAATTACGAAATTTGTCTTCACTTAAATAGGAATGTAATCCAACTACATCTGAAATAGCTGTAGGACTAGCCTTGGTTTTCCACAGATGACCAACAGAAGCGTATGTATTCATGAATAAAGTATGGTCATTGTGAAGCTCAGAACGAACATAGTCTTTCTGCATTAAAATCCATTTTGCAACCATTTCGGCCAATTCAGTTTCCTCACTTTTAGTTTTTTCAATCTTTAATTCTTCATACCAATTGTCAACTTCAGAAAAGCCATAAAACGCAGAATTTGGACTGTAACAAAAACGAGCAAATTGATAACGAAGACTGTTTAATTGCCAACGCTTGATTTCTTTTTCATCAGTAAAATAATCTTTCACCGTTCCTTTTAAATCTTTGTTGTAAGGGTTTTTACCCCATTCGGAAAGCGCCCATCCACGAGTGATTACTTCTACATGATGACGAAAAAGAATCATATAAACGCCATTATCTTCACATAATGAAATTAATTTATCGAAAGCGAAAAGCTCATCTAATTTTTGCGTGTAATTGTTGTGATCTGGAAAATCAGGAACTGCACTTTGTCCTCCCAATTCTAAACGCACAAAATTTCCACCTGCAGCAATAAATTGTTTCACACCATCATATTGACGTTTCATTGCAGATGGAGCAGAAGTCATTTCACCTGGCGATGTTACATTCGCAGCGATTCCAAAAAAGGGCTCGCCAGTTCCACTGTAATACATCCAGCGGTCTTTTTCTTCTCCTGTTTTAGAGATTTTTAAGTAGCCTTTGTGATCAGATTTAACACAATTGAAAGTGATTTCAGAACTGTTTTTTGCGATTAATTTTTCTTTTGAATACAATTCAACTTTAGCGGTCCATTTTCCTTCTTCATCTGGTGCAAAACGAAAACGCCAAGGTTCTTTTGTGTTAACAAGTGTATATTGATTTTTGTAATTTGCTTCACCCGGTTTTCCATTCATTTCTTCTTTAAATTCTTGGTAAAAGAAACCATACAGTTCTCTACTTTTACCCGAAGGAGAAACTACTGTAACGCGCAAATCTAAATCTTGTGGATCATAAGGATTTAATCCATTCGCTTCATTTCTAAAGAAATTTAAGATTTCAGCATTAATTGCTTTTGGAAAAACAAATCCCCATTCCATTTTTTTGAATTGAGGAACAGTGAAATTTGCATCAGTTGTTGTAATCCAAATTGGATCTAATTTTTCTTGTGCTTGAAGTGAAAGTGCAGATAAAAAAGCGATTAAATAGATTAACGTTTTCATATATAATTAATTAGATTCACAAGTTTGTTTACGTTTCAACATTTCTGGACCCGCCATTTTTTCAAAATCTTTACACTTTTTAGCTTTTTCTTTTCGCAATGCAACGATTTGTTTTTCGTCCTTTTTCGTTGGAACTTTACTTAATATCTCAGCAGATTTTTTATTTAATTCATCACCAGCTGCTATACAATCGCAGATTTTATCAGGTTCTGAACAAGATGAAACTGAAATTAAAGTTAAAACTCCTATGTACAAAAAGCGTTTTTTCATGTCTATCGTTTAATCTTACGAAGATACTTTTTTTCATTTATTTTAGCTATTGTTTCATAGGAAAGATTGGTCGACACAATTCGATGTTAAAATATTAACACATTTGTTAATTAAAAATCAAAACTACCGTTATATCTTTGCGCCTCAATAACGAAAAAATGAACTTTAGTCAAAATATTATTAACGTGATTATTATCATTCCTGATAGGGAGTGAGAAAGTCCGTTTGTATAAACTTTAGGAGCCTTTCTCATTCGAGAAGGGCTTTTTTTTTATCCCATAATTTCAAAAAACATGTATTACAATTCAAATTCACAAGTGTACTTTAACGGAAAGTTTGTAAAAGCAAACGAAGCAACAACGGATCTTTATGCGCAAACACTTCATTACGGAAGTGGCGTATTTGAAGGAATTCGATCCTATGACACCGAAGATGGCGTTCGAATTTTTAAAGCAAAAGAACATTTTGAGCGTCTGCGTTTTTCTGCGGAGAAAATGCACATCCAACTAGAACTAAGCTCTGATGAGTTAGAAAAAATCTGCTATAAATTGCTTGAAGTTAACAATTTAAAAGACGCATACATTCGACCATTGGTGTATCTGGGAGCAAATATGTCGCTTTCACCAACGCAAGAAGTACATGTCGTAATCATGGCTTGGGAATGGGGAAAATACCTCGGAGACCAACAATTAAAAGTGTGCCTTTCCTCTTTTCAACGCCCCAATCCGAAGTCGTGTTTTGTAGAAGCGAAAGTTGTTGGACATTACACCAATAGTATTTTGGCAACCACAGAAGCAAAACAAAAAGGCTACGATGAGGCACTTTTGACTGATGCAAACGGATTTGTTGCCGAAGGGCCTGGAGCCAACTTCTTTTATGAAAAAGATGGTGTTCTGTATACACCACAACTAGGAAACATCTTATCTGGAATTACGCGTCAAACAGTTTTAGAGTTAGCAAAAGAACTCGATATTCCTGTTGTAGAAAAACAATTTTATCCAGAAGATTTAAAAACTGCAGATCTAGCCTTTTTCTGTGGAACTGCTGCTGAAGTAATTGGAATCCAACAAATTGATGATCGTATTTTTCCAATGAAATGGGAAGACTCAACTAGTTATATGATCCAATTGAAATACAAACAACGCGTTGCCCATAACGAATACAAAGATGTTTATCTCTAAAAATTGAATAAATGAAAGCTTTAAATAAATACAGTAGAACGATAACGCAAGACCCAAGTCAACCAGCTGCACAAGCTATGTTGTTCGGAGTTGGACTAACTGAAGAAGATATGTCCAAGGCGCAAGTTGGAATCGTTGCAAGTGGTTACGAAGGAAATACCTGTAACATGCACCTAAATGACTTGGCGAAAGTTGTAAAAAAAGGTGTTGTAAATTCGGATTTAGTTGGATTGATATTCCATACAATCGGAGTGAGTGATGGAATTTCAAATGGAACTGATGGGATGCGTTATTCATTGGTTTCACGTGACATAATTGCAGATTCGATTGAAGCTGTTGCAGGTGCTCAATGGTACGACGGAGTTATTGCGGTGATGGGTTGCGATAAAAATATGCCAGGCTCATTAATTGCTATGGCGCGTTTGAATAGACCTGCTCTAATGGTTTATGGCGGAACAATCCATTCCGGAAAATGGAAAGGAGAATCACTCAATATCGTTTCTGCTTTTGAAGCTTTAGGAAAGAAAATAGCGAATACTATTTCAGATGAAGATTACAAAGAAATCATTAAAAATGCTTGTCCTGGAGCGGGTGCTTGTGGAGGAATGTACACAGCGAATACAATGGCAACTATGATCGAAGCTCTTGGAATGTCGTTGCCTTACAGCTCCTCGAATCCAGCAACAAGTGTGGAAAAGAACGATGAATGTTTAGCTGCAGGACAAGCTTTAAGAAAATTATTGGAGATGGATTTGAAACCTCAAGACATCATGACGCGAAAAGCTTTTGAAAATGCAATGGTTGTTTTGACAGTTTTAGGCGGTTCAACAAATGCAACTTTACATTTATTAGCAATGGCACATTCGGTGGGAGTTGAGTTAAAACTTTCCGATTTTCAAGGAGTTAGTGATCGTGTTCCCTTACTTGCAGATTTAAAACCAAGTGGAAAATACCTGATGGAAGATGTGCATCAAGTAGGTGGAACTCCAGCTGTAATGAAATACCTACTTGAAAAAGGCTTACTTCATGGAGATTGTTTAACAGTAACAGGAAAAACACTCGCTGAAAATCTTCAAAACGTTCCTTCATTGTTATCGGGACAAGAAGTTTTACTTCCCTTAGAAAAACCCTTGAAAACAAAAGGTCACATCCAAATATTGTATGGAAATCTTGCAACAAATGGATCCGTTGCAAAAATTACTGGAAAAGAAGGCGAATATTTCCAAGGTCCAGCAACAGTTTTTAACGATGAATTTGAAGCTATCGATGGAATTAAAAACGCAAAAGTGAAAGCGGGTGATGTGATGGTAATCCGATATTGTGGACCAAAAGGAGGACCTGGAATGCCTGAAATGTTGAAACCAACTTCTGCTCTCATTGGTGCTGGGTTGGGCGATTCTGTTGCATTAATAACAGATGGTCGTTTTTCTGGCGGAACACATGGATTTGTGGTTGGTCACGTTTCTCCAGAAGCTTTTGATGGAGGAACAATTGCGCTCGTTCAAAATGGAGATACTATTACAATTGATGCAATCAACAATCAATTGAAATTAGAAGTAAATGCAGATGAACTTGAAACAAGAAAAAGCAACTGGACAGTTCCACCGATGAAAGTTCAATCTGGAGTTTTGTACAAATATGCCAAGCAAGTTTCATGTGCATCGCTTGGTTGCATAACTGATTTATAATATGAAAACAACAAGAATAAGAGGCGCTGAAGCGGTAATACGCTCACTTCTAGCTGAAAATGTAGACACGCTTTTTGGTTATCCTGGCGGAGCAATTATGCCAATTTACGATGCTTTGTATGATTTTCGTGATCAAATCAATCACATCTTGGTGCGACACGAACAAGGTGCAATTCATGCAGCACAAGGTTTTGCGCGTGCATCCGGAAAAACAGGTGTTGTATTTGCTACTTCTGGTCCAGGTGCAACGAATTTAATCACAGGACTTGCGGATGCCTTGATTGATTCAACTCCTTTGGTTTGTATCACAGGACAAGTTGCGTCGCATTTATTGGGAACAGATGCTTTCCAAGAAACGGATGTAATCGGAATATCGATGCCTGTCACTAAATGGAATGTTCAAGTAACCAAAGCGGAGGATATTCCAAATGCTTTGGCTCGAGCTTTCTATGTGGCAAGCACAGGAAGACCAGGACCCGTTTTGGTGGATATTACAAAAGATGCACAGTTTGAATTGATGCAGTTCGACTACAAAAAATGTGAAGGTTTTCGCTCCTATCAAACGCTACCAAGTATAAATTATACAGATTTGGATTGTGCACTTGAATTAATTGATTTGGCAAAAAAACCTTTTTTAGTTGTAGGTCAAGGCGTAATACTTTCAAATGCTGAAGCTGAATTACTAGCTTTTGCTGAAAAAACAGGAATTCCAGTTGCCTCAACTTTACTAGGTTTAGGAGCATTTCCAGCACATCATCCATTGTATGTGGGCTATTTAGGAATGCATGGAAATTATGCGCCAAATGTCCTAACAAACGAATGTGATTTATTGATTGCTTTAGGAATGCGCTTCGATGATCGTGTTACAGGAGACGTAAAACGCTACGCCAAACAAGCACAAGTCATACATATCGACATAGACAAAGCGGAACTCAATAAAATCATTCCTGCAACGATTGCGATACATGCTGATGCCAAACAAGCGCTTGACTATTTAGAAAAAAAAGTCAACACAACAATGCATCGTTCTTGGCTGCAAGAATTTAAACGTTTGGAACAAGAGGAACAAAGAGTGGTTGTTCTTCCTTCTGTAAAACCCGAAAGTGAGGAGCTTAAAATGGCTGAAGTAGTCAATTTATTGTCATCAATTTCAGATAAAGAGACTATTGTTGTTTCCGATGTTGGACAGCATCAAATGATTACTTCTCGTTATTTTAAATATAGCAATTCACGCTTAAACATTACTTCGGGCGGATTAGGAACGATGGGATTTGCACTTCCTGCAGCAATAGGAGCGAAATTGGTTTGTCCTGAAAAAGAAGTTGTGGCAATAATTGGAGATGGAGGTTTTCAAATGACGATACAAGAATTGGGAACAATCATGCAATTTGAAATCCCTGTAAAAATTGTCATTTTGAACAACAATTTCTTGGGAATGGTGCGTCAATGGCAACAACTATTTTTCGATAAACGCTATTCGTTTACAGATATCAAGAACCCAAATTTTGTAAAAATCGCTGAAGGATACAGCATTGAAGCACGAAAAGTAAGCGAAAGAAATGAGTTGCGAGAAGCCTTAGAAAACTTATTGGAAAGTAAAAACGCCCAATTATTAGAAGTAATAGTTGAACAAGAAGAAAATGTATTTCCAATGGTTCCAACAGGTGCTTCAGTTTCAGAAATCTTATTAAAACCAAGTTATGAAGAAAGTGTATAATATCTCCCTGTTTACGGAGAACAGTATCGGAATATTGAATCGCATAACGATCATTTTTACAAGACGACACTTGAACATTGAAAGTATCACTGCTTCTGAATGTGAAGTAGAAGGTGTGTTTCGCTACACAATTGTACTTGAAACCGATGAGGACATGGTCAAAAAAGTTGTGAATCAAATTGAAAAACAAGTGGATGTTTTAAAGGCTTTTTACCATTCAGATGAAGAAGTGATTTACCAAGAAATGGCTTTGTACAAATTAGCAACAGATCTATCGCATGCAAACGATTTGGGCTTAGTCCTTAAAGAACATGGAGCTGCAATGATTGCATTCAACAATGAATTTACAACACTTGAAAAAACAGGTACACCCAAGCAAATACGCGATTTGTTTGATGCGTTAAAACCATTTGGTGTTCTCGAATATGCACGCTCAGGAAGAGTAGCAATTTCAAAACCTATGAAAAAACTCGCGGATTATTTAGAAGAATTATAAAATAAAAACTATGGCAACAATCAATTTTGGAGGAACAGAGGAAAGAGTAGTACTACGTTCAGAATTTCCATTACAAAAAGCAAAAGAAGT
>JBKDZA010000186.1:0-9838 GCA_046308455.1 Fluviicola sp. | reverse complement strand
AAACGAAACTTTTATTTGGTTAATTGCCATAAAATTATGGTCTTATCATCTGAAAAGGTAACAAACTCAAATTCATTTAATTTATGAATTCCATTAATTGAGCGTGACTGTCCCCCATCTTTCAGTTCAATTCGTTTAAGTGGATTAAACGTATCTCTGTCCCAAAATTTCATGGTTTTATCCATCGAAACAGTAACAAGAATTGAACCAAACAACTCAATTCCGTAAATTGTCTGATGATGAAGTGGCAGTTTCTTTAAAATTTGTCCGTTTTGAAGTTGAATAGAAAATAAATGGGCGTTTTTTAAGCCAATATGACAGCTGTTATCTTTTTCATTGATAAAAAAACATGAAATACCTATTTCTAAATCAATCTGATTAATTTGATTAAAGGTTAATTCATCTAAAACAATTAATTTTCCAGAATTCGATCCAACATACAGTTGATTTCCATTTGATAAAAGAACTCTAATTTTACCACTATTTAAAGGCAATGAAATCAATTTATCTCCAGAAGAATTAAATACGATTAGATTTCCTTCTGCATCTCCTACATAAATTTGTTTTAAGTCTGGATTGATTTCTATTGAGAAAATTGGAAACCCAAATAAGTTTCTCTCCCAAACAACGGATTTATTGGAAGTATTTATAGCATAAACGGTTCCTTTAGTCGTTCCGACTAATAACAACTCTTCGTAAATAGAAATTGAATAAGCTGGTTCATCTAAACGAACGACAAAACTATCTTGTTCACCTGAAATTTTATTCCAACGTGTAACGATTTTATCTCCAGAAGAAGAATAAATGAAATTTTGATCAGAAGTGACAGCATAAATTGGTGCACTGTGACCTTTCAGAACCAAGTGCTTAGAAACCATTTTATTGTTCTTCTTCTAATTCAGGTTCATCAGAATCTACTTGCTTCAATCGATCAGTGTAGTCTTTTGGTAAAAACTCAAAGAAAGTATCACCTCTTAATCCTAGACGAAGACACTCTAAAGGAATAATTTCATTTGGAGCGATATTTCCTAAATTAACGTTCGCACCGAATAATTTAATGAACCAGACTTGTTGATTTTTCTGAGGTGCTTCCCATAAAATATCTTCTGGCTTGACTTTCGCGATGATTTTGTTTATCAACATAGTATGTGCTGTACCATTTGGTCTAAATACACCCACATTTCCAGCCTCACGTCCTTCTGCAATAACTTTCCAAGATCCAGCTTCCAATTCAGAGCTCATCATTTTAATCCAACGATTGGGTGAAATTAAAATTCCTGAGTCTTTTGAACCAACTTCAGAGAGTACCGTTCTTGTTTTAGACAACTTGTGAATCAATTCTAACTTTTCGTCGTGATTGATAATAATCGAACCATCCGAGATCTCAGCTAACTCCATGTTGTATTTATCCAAAAAGCGGATATAATCTTCAAAGCGATTTCTTGCGTAAAATACTTCGAATAATGTACCACCAAAATAAGGCTTTAAATTAGCTTCTCTGTAAATTTGAAGTTTTTTCTCTATTTGATTCGTTACCATTGCAGTACCAAAACCAAACTTGACGATATCAGTCATATTGCCATTCGTTTCAACGAAATCTTCCGCTTCACGAACGCTTAGACCTTTGTCCATCATCATCGTTATACCATTTGTTCTAGGTTGTGTGGTTCTTTCTGGTAAATATGGTAGTGTAAAATTCATCTTTTTTTCTTTGAATAGTATTGGGTTATTCTGTTTTTGGTGTCAAATTTACAAAATCTTCAACAGTTTTCAACTCTGGAAAGCGTATAAATAACTCTTTTGCTTCTTCAACATCTTGTTCTAAGAGCATTTTATATGCCTGCACAGCAATATCTATATGGCCTTGCGTCCAAAATAAGTAAACTACTGCCACTCGAGAAAAAAAGTATTTATATTTCTCATCGTAATCCAAAATGAACTTAGAAACAGCTGTTGTGTTGTGTTCAAACAGATAGGAAACATAATCGTAAAAACAATCTTCATTTTCACTATTCAATGTCAAACAAGCCAAATATGCTTCTTCAGCCTCTGGCAACATTTCTGCATTTTCAAGCGCACCTGCATACACATGAAAATAGCCATCCATGTGCGGATCAATTTCAATTGCACGTTCGATGTAATGAAGACATTCTTTTGGTTTTCCTTGTAAATCTTTAACAATTCCAAGACCCAACCAAGCTTCACTCAAATCAGGGTTTATACTCAATGCCTTTTGGTAATAAGACCACGATTCATCTAATTGTTCTAATTGTTCGTAAGCCTCACCTAAATAACATAAAGTCATTGCATCATCTCCATCGTTTTGTAAACAATAAGTAAATGAATTAACAGCATCATCGTATTTTTCTAAATTCAATTCTGCATTTCCTTTATTGAAAGCCGCAGGAGTAAAACGTGCATTAATTGTTAAACAAAACTCATACGCTTCTAAGGCTAATTCATGTTCATCAGACTTTGAATAGGTATTTCCTAAATTGTACCAAGCTGTGAAAGACATTGGATATTCTTCTAAGAAATCTAAGTACACTTTTTTAGCTTCCTCAAGCTTTTCTAGTCGTTCATAACAAAAAGCCAATTCATAAATGAGCACTTCATTTTTAGGATTTTCTCGCAATAACAACTGAATATACTTAATCGCTTTTTCGAATTCACGCAAATTAATATATTCCGAAATTAAATCGTTGTATATTTCATTCGCTTCTTCTTCCGTTGAAAATTCCAAAGCTCTTGTAAATAAATTTATCGCTCTTTTGGAATCATGCATTTGAGAGAAAATCGTTGCTTTTGTTGAAAGAATTTCAGCAGATTTATGGTCCAGTTTTTCAGCTTCACTCAAAGCCATAAGCGCTTGTTTCAGTGAGCCAATTGCTGATAAAGCTTGAGCTTTACGTAAAAAAAACAATGCATTAAAACTATACAAACGTATACCAACTTCTGCAGTTTGTTCCGCTCGTGTAAAGTCACCCATCGATAAAAAATAATCAATAAAATGCTCAATCTGTTCTGCATCGTAAAAACCAACAGTATCTTCTTGAAGTTGTTTTTCAAAACGTTCTAATTCGCTTTGAAATTCATTTTCTTGCGCATCGTCTTCCCAATCAAACATATTCTCTTTCGTCGTATTTTTACGTATTTAATCAAAAGTAACGAAAAATAGTCGTAGAAAAAAAATTAGTTTTAAACAGTTGTTAAAATAATCGATCTCCAAATAATTTACAATTCTCCACAATTAATAGCTTTCATCAATGTATAGCTTTTTTGCTTTCATCGCTTTTTGCCATCCTGCCGGAAAATTAGAGACTGCATTTTCATCCATTTTTTCCATTATTTGTTTTACATGTGATTGAATTGAAACAGGTAATTGGTAAAATTTCGCATCGACTTTTGAAAAACGATCATAATCGTAAAGACTATTTTGATGACGAATTCCATATTTCTGACCTTTGTAAAAACACAGTATCTTAATTCGCCCATCTTCCATAGCATTACTCTCAGAGGATGTTCCAAAAATAATTATTGGATCTATTAAACCATCTTTGTCAATATCCGTCAATGAAATGTACTTCGTCCAAAACCAGATCGAGTTTTCATCAATGTAATGTGCCGGATTTCCAATTTTAAAATCTACAAATGACCATTTCAATTCTAACTGATTGTTTTTGAACAAGAAATGAAATGCTTGAATTGAATCATTATTTGCATGCTTTTCTCCTTGAAACGAACTTTCTGTCAAGGCAAGTAAATGCTTTCCTTCCTTATCTTCGAATGAGTAGACTTTATAAAAAGGAAATTTAATTTTGAATTCTTTTTTAATAGAATCTGAAAAAACTGAGTCTATTTGAACTACAGAAAGTTTCTTGTAAATAGAATCCGACTGTGCGCTAATTTCATTTGAAATGAAAACTACAAGCAAAAACACTAAAAACTTCATATTATCTTTTTAAATAGTTAAATCCAGATGCATCCAAGATTTCACTTCGCCCAAGGTTCTTGATTGATCAGTCAACCCTGTATGAACAATTGATTTTGAATGAATTGTATCAGTTATTCGCTCTGAAAAATAAGTCAAACCTTTAAACATGTCGGGCATAATTGTTTCCGAAGCTTTAATTTCAACTAAATTAATGGATTGATCACGTTGCCAAATTAAATCAACTTCATGTCCAACAACATCCCGCCAAAACCAAAAATCGATCAAAAAATTATTGTGATAATTTCTTTTAACCAATTCTGAGATTATGAAATTCTCAAATAAATTCCCTTTTTGTTGACTTGTTTTTAAACTAGCTGCATCATTGATTTTTAATAAAAAACACAACAAACCCGTATCATAAAAATATAGTTTTGACGATTTCGTTACTCGCTTATTTATATTCGTATGAAACGGTTGCAATTGATAAACGATGAAACTGTTTTCCAAAACTGAAATCCATGCTTTTGCTGTTGGTTGTGAAATCCCACATTCATTTGCTAAAGAATTTAAATTCAAAAGCTGTCCTACTCTTGCTGCACAAAGTGTGATGAAATTGCGAAACGTTTTTAAATCTTTCACATTCAATAAATCCGTTAAATCACGCTCAACATACGTTTGCAAGTAATTTGAATAAAAACTTTTTGTAGGAATATCTCTTTTATAAAGCGCCGGATAGCCTCCTTTTTGTAAGTTTACAGCATAATCAATATCGAGCCAGTTTGCACTTTTCATTTCATCAAAGTCGAATGGGAAAAGTTTAAAAATCGCAACTCTTCCAGCTAAACTTTGTGTAATATTTCTCAATAGATGAAAATTTTGAGATCCAGATAAGATATATTGTCCCATAATACCATCTTCATCGACTTTAGTTTGTAGGTATGAAAACAAATGAGGCACACGTTGAACTTCATCAAAAATCACATATTTATCATAAATATTCAAAAAACCATTTGGATCATTTAGTGCAAAGTTTCTATTATCTGGATTTTCCAGATTGACATAACGATAATTTGAAAATTCTCTTTTCAAAAATGTCGTCTTACCTGCCTGTCTTGGACCAGTCAAAGCAAGTATTGGATATTTTGTGCTAAAAACATCCATTTGCGCTTTTATTGTTCGGACTGAAAAATCACTCATAACTCATTGTTTTATAGTACAAATATAGAACTTAATTTTGAAAATACACTATATCTTATTTTGAAAAAACACTATATCTTATTTTGAATTTACACTATACTATATTTTGAAATTACACTATACTTTATTTTGAAAATACACTATGCATTATTTTGAATTTACATTATACTTTATTTTGAAATTACACTATATCTTATTTTGAATTTTCACTGTATTTAATTTTGAAATTACACTATAATTTGTTTTGAAATTTCACTATAGTTTACTTTGAATTTATATTGTAATATCCAAAGAAATCATACTATTAACACAGCATCTCAGATTATTAGTCAAACTAATATAACTCAATAAGGAATTTTGAAATTATTTTGTTTTTCTAAACTTAAATTCAAAAAAAGGACATATTAAATTCTTTTTTTACAAGAAAATAGATGATTTTAAATTTTTATCGCTTAGATTTCATCGCAAAAACCTTTGCAATAGAAGAATCATTTAGTAAAGAAGTATACTCTTCACCTTCTGATGGTACTAGAGCAACTTTCCCCTCTGAATTGGAATGGATTCCCCAAGCGTAACGTTTACTCAAAGGCGAAGTTCTTAAGCAAGCTTGACCTTTTGAAAAAAAGACTTGTTTTGCAGTTTCAAATTCTGACATAGAAATAGCATTTCTAGTTGCGAAAATCTGGAAAATCAATTCGTCAGAGGTAAACTCATACGGGTGATCGCGCAATAGTTCAAATTGTAAATTCGCAATAGATTTGATTTCTTTTTTGATGGGTGGAATTTCAGCTTGATTGATTGGACAATCTTCAGCTACGCAAATAAGAGTGTTAAAATAATTCGTTGTATGTGTTTTCATAAGAATGATTTTTACCAGATATTTACTTCTCGCTCCAATTCCACATTAAAAAGTTCTTTTACACTATCGATTACTTTTTGAGAGTGTGCTAATAATTCTTCACCACTTGCATCACCATAATTCACTAAAACAAGTGCTTGTTTTTCATGCATTCCAACATTTCCAATACGTTTCCCTTTCCAACCTGCTTGTTCGATTAACCAACCTGCAGCTAATTTCACTCCGCCATTGTCTTGTGGATAATTTGGAATAGCTGGAAATTTCGAAACCAACACATTAAAATCTTCAGTTGAAATAACTGGATTTTTAAAAAAACTTCCAGCGTTACCTAATTCTTTTGGGTTGGGCAATTTACTTTGACGAATAGATATTACTGCATCACTAATTGCTCGTATACTTAAAGGTGTATTGTTTTTCTCTAATTCAGTTTGAATTGCTCCATAACTCGTTTTAAAATCAGGTGTTTTATTCAATTGAAAGAAAACAGCTGAAATAACATATTTGCCTTTAGCCTCTCGCTTAAAAATACTTTCACGGTATCCAAACTTACAAGTAGCTGCATCAATTGTTTCAATTTTTTGAGTTTCCAAATTAAAAGCTTCCAAATAAGAAAAGACATCTTTTATTTCAACTCCATAATCACCAATATTTTGCATAGGGCTAGCACCTACATTTCCAGGGATTAAACTCATGTTTTCAACTCCAGACCACCCTTTTTCAATGGTGTATAAAACGAAATCATGCCACACAACTCCAGCGCCTACTTTAAGTGTAACCGTTTCTGATGTTTCATCGATGATTTCAAGACCTGCGATTTCATTTTTTAAAACGAGTGCATCAACGTCTTTTGTAAACAAAATATTACTTCCACCACCTAAAATAAAAAGTGGTAAAATTTCATTCTCATTTAAAATTGATTTCAATTCATCAATTGAAGAAAATCGCGCAAAAGCTTTTGCTTTCACATCAATTCCAAAAGTATTGAATTCTTTTAGTGAAATATTTTGTTGAATCATGTTACAAAGAAAGAGAATTTCTCTTAAAAACAGAGTTCTTGTTTAGCGAAAACTTTCCATTGTCATCACTAAAACATCTTTTTTATACAAAAACAATTCTCCGCCTTCAAGTTTATAGGAATCAATTTCTTCAAAGTTTTTCATAAATACTTCACCTTGCTGCATATTTTCACATGCTTTTAATGTAGACATTATTTCAGTAAAGGATATTTTGTTTCCATCAATTTTCACTTTCCCGCCAAAAGTATTACAGCCATCTGAACCATAAAAACTTGCTGTTTTCTCATCGATTGTAAAATAACAATTTTTGAAATCGACAGCTCTTTGTGGAGAGTTGAATGCTTCAATGATCCATTGATTTCCTGTTAATTTTAAACTAGATGACGCTTCAATAACTGGGTTTTGTTTGACACTACTAATTTTCCCTTTTACAGTTTTATCAATCTGAATTAAAAGAAAAGGTTGTGAAAAAGCAGACGTTTTGCCTGTTTCAACAAACGAATAAGTCAAGACAATTTGTTTATTTATTTGCTGTAGTCCCAACATCTTTAATTCAATCGAGCAATCAGTTTTTGGAAAAATCACAGCAATTACAGCTGATTTTGAGAAATCAACACGTGTTGGCTTCCCATTTTCGCCCATTACAGTTGCCATTCCAAACACTTTTTCCAATTGAGTTTGAGAGGAAAATCGCAACACTTTTGTTTTGTTTTTTTTCCACGTATTTTTAACGAAATAACCATTTACTTCAGAGTAAGCAATTGTACTTTGGTGAAATTTATTCATTTGTGTCTTTCCTAAAAAAGAAACCAATATGATGATGAATGTAAGAGCGGATTTTAAAAACATAGTATTTGATTTACAAGGTAAATTTAGTCAATTTTTATACCAAAAAAAAGACCCGAGAAACCCGAGTCTTTTTTGAATTATCTATTTTTTCTTAATGGAATAATAGTGTTAAATAATAAATCCCTGCAGCTAAAATTGCTGATACCGGAATAGTTAACACCCAAGCCCATAAAAGATTGATTGTAACGCCCCAACGTACAGCACTCAATCGTTTTGTAGCTCCAACACCAATGATTGAACCTGTGATTGTGTGAGTAGTTGAAACTGGAATACCAAATTGAGAAACTGTAAATAACGTTAATGCACCTGCTGTTTCAGCACAAACACCTTCTAACGGCGTCACTTTAGTGATTTTTGTACCCATTGTTTTAACGATTTTCCAACCTCCCATTAAAGTACCTGCTGCAATCATAAAGTAACAAGCGAAAGCAATCCACCAAGGCATTGAATCATTGTTAACTTTCGTTTCCATTTTATGGTCTTTCAACAATTCATTTGATTCTTCATCAACGAATTTTGTAAAGAAAGAAGCATTACTATATTCCGTATTTAATTCTTTTCCGTCAAAAATGATTTCATCCGTCTCCATATCGTGAACTTCTTTTTTCTTAGTATATACTAAAAGAGGTTCAAGAGTCTTAACAACTTTATCAAATTTTTCTGGTTTAATTTTTTCTTTAGCCAAGTTTGCGAAGAACGGATTGTTTGCATCTACTTTGGCAACTAATTCTTTGTCATCGTATAATTTTTCACCATTTTGAGCATCAACAATACTTTTACCATCTGTATAGTAAGTATGTCCTTCAACTTTCACCCAGTTAGGCTTAAATTTCTTAACACGGCCTTCTTCATCGTGAAATTTAATTTGAACGATTTCAGCACATTGTAATGCTTTTGGCACTTCTTTGACATCTGCAGAACCATCACGAACTCCATTAGAGAATACGATTAAAGCTGCACAAATAATACCCATTACTTTTTGAGAATCGGCTCCACCATGTCCTAATGAGAACGCAGCTGATGAAAGTAATTGTAAACGTTTGTACATTGTACTTTCTTTCAACGCAGTTTGACGTTTACCATAAATGATTTGGTAACCCGTATATACAACTAGAAATATCCCTAAAGTCACTCCGATAATCCAAATCATAATTGGTTTTAAATCAATGAAATCTTTGTAATACCAAGAAGCAAAAACTGTTAAGAATGATAGTAAAGTTGCAAATCCGATTTTTTTAATGTATGATCTTTGTATAGTAACAAGTGCGATTATAAATGCAATGATACCACCGATTATAGGAGCAAGGAAGATGAAAATAATTGGCTTAATAATTTCTTCCCATTTCAAGACATCAAAACCTGCATGAGCGATTGCTGCACCAGCAAAACCACCAATTAAAGTATGAGATGAAGAAGAAGGAATCCCTAATCTCCAAGTCAATAAATTCCATGCAGTAGCAGCTAATAAACCAGCTAGAATTACCCATAAATCAATTACAGAATTATCTACTGTTTTAGCTACTGTATTTCCGACACTCATGTCGAAAACCCAAAAAGCAGCGAAGTTAAATACTGCTGCCCAAACAACAGCTTGAAATGGAGTTAAAACCTTTGTTGACACAACAGTTGCAATTGAGTTTGCAGCATCATGAAAACCATTCACTAAGTCGAACAACAGGGCAATAACTATGATTACGATTAATAACGTTAACATAACGTATTGAATTTAAAAATGAGTACTTAAGCGTATTTAACTACGATTGATTCGATAACGTTACCAACATCTTCACATTTGTCTGTTGCAACTTCCATCATTTGATAAATCTCACGTTTTTTGATAACTGTTTTGAAGTCAGCATCCGAATCAAATAATTTTTCGATAGCTAAATCAAACAAATCATCCGCTTGATTTTCTACAGAATTGATTTTAATAACGTTTTCAATAATTTTTTGTGTGTTTTTTAGATTACGAATTTCTTTAAC
>JBKDZA010000185.1:0-13287 GCA_046308455.1 Fluviicola sp. | reverse complement strand
CCTTCGGATACTTTTCTTATAAAATAATCTTTCATTTCCCCCTCTAATTGTATTACTCGTAAAGCTGCTAAATGTAATAAAGATTTCATTCTTTTATCTGCCATAAACGATACCTTGGGTCGTTTGTTTAAGCTTGTTCCTGATTGATTTGGAAAGGGTACAACTCCAGCATAGCAGGCAAGCTTCCTTGCGTCTGTTAGCTGTGTAAAACCATGAGTTTTTATCGTTAAATAAATCCCCAAAATTGGTCCAACACCTGGTACACTGGTAACGCGTTTATAATTTTCACTTATTACTTCATCTTCTTGAATTAACTTAATTAATTCAGATTCAATCTCTTTAATCACTTTGGCGAACTGGTTCAACAATTTCTCCTCACTTGATTTGTTTGCTTGAATAGCTTTTCCACTGTTACAATGCGCGAACTCTTTGTTTAAAACATTGATTGCCGTGACTTGCTCAATAAACATTCTTCGTTTAGCAAAAAGAGCCTTCATTTTTCTGAAAGTTGAATTCGGAATTGCTGACGGAGTTAAAATATCAATGTTTCGTTGTACATATACTGCAATTCTTTCTGCATCAATCTTATCGTTTTTACCTCGAACCATTCCAATTGTTTTAACCAAATGCAACGGGTTGAAAATATAAATATTGAAGGTGTTTTGATCGAAAAATTCATACAGATGGAAATTATAGAACCCTGTATTTTCCATGCCTATAAACAATTCTGTTGTTTCATTTATCAATTTCTGTTTCTTAAAAAAAGATTTAATCGATTTCACATCATTAGTGATTTTAAAGCTAATAGTTCCAGCATTGCTAACTAAACAAAGATCCAAAGTTTTTTTGCTAACATCGACACCGATGTAAATTTTTTCTTTATTTTGCATATAGTTATTTTTAGGTCTTGATTGAGAAACAAGTCACCGCTCGACTCCTTGATATTGAGTCTATGCAATATCGAATTTCTATTTGAGCCCAAACTTGGAAAAAGGAAAAGTTCGTATCAACCTTTTGTTCTTTAAAACCAGAGTGCATAATGATTCACTTCTCCCTTTCTCAATCAAGATTTATTCATTCTCGAATTTACAAATTAATATTTTGCAAGTCTAAAGGAGTTATCCGACGAGCAGTCGGATAGTATCGAAGGCTGACTACTATTGTATTAAAACGAAGCTTAATAATGTTCCATTAAACTCGATTTACTCAATTTTTTAGCTTCCACCAATGCCCAAAGAACAAATTCCTTGAAAAAAGGATGGTCTTTTGCGTCTAAGAATGGTTGATAATATTCAACTAAATGATTCAAAGGTTGAATGTCTGAAAGTACTTTCTCGTATTCTTCGTCTGTTAATTCATCCGTTAATTCAACCGTTTTATTGTTTTTAAACCATTCTTGAACTTTTGTGTATTCTGTTTCTACGCCTTCTTTTTCAAACTTAGGAATCTTCGGCATCAATGCTTCGAAACGTGTTTTAATTGCCGCTGAAATCAATTGTTCCGCCACAAAACGAGGTCCTTCTTGTTCGCCTTCGTAAACTAATTCCATTTTACCTGTCATGGCAGGAATAAGCGCTTGAAAATCACTTAAACGAATTTTAGTGTTGGAATATCCACCTTTCAACATACGTAATTCAGCCGCACTGTAAAGATTTTCTAGAGCAGAAATACTCAAACGTGCAGAAACGCCACTTTTTCCATCTATAAATTCACTATCACGTGCTTCAAACGAAATTTGTTCAACAATATCTTGCGCCAAATCGGGGATGTAAATTTCTGAACGCTGATTGCTATCTAGTTTCACTTCTTGATTTGTAATTTGTTTTGCAAGATCAATGTTATCGGGATAATGCGTCAAAATTTGTGAACCAATTCGATCTTTCAATGGCGTAATGATACTTCCTCTGTTGGTGTAATCTTCCGGATTTGCTGTGAATACAAAATGCATGTCAAGTGGAAAGCGGTATTGAAAACCACGAATTTGAACATCACCCTCTTGTAAAATATTCAGTAATGCAACCTGGATACGTGCTTGTAAATCAGGAATTTCATTGATGACAAAAATACAGCGATTTGCTCTTGGAATCATTCCAAAATGAATCACGCGCTCATCTGCATACGACAATTTTAAGTTCGCTGCTTTAATCGGATCAACATCGCCAATCAAATCGGCTACAGAAACATCTGGAGTAGCCAGTTTTTCAGAAAAGCGTTTGTTCTTGTTTAACCAACTAATTGGAGTTGAATCACCTAATTCATTTATTTTTTGTTTTCCGTAAAAGGAAATCGGATTAAAAGGATCATCGTTTACTTCTGAACCTTCAATAATTGGAATCCATTCGTCCAACAAATCAACCATTAAACGTGCGATACGTGTTTTTGCCTGACCTCTTAAACCCAATAAATTGATGTTGTGCTTCGATAAAATGGCACGTTGCAATTCTGGAATTACAGTATGGTCATAGCCAAAAATATGCGGAAAAGGATTTTCTCCAGCGCGTAATTTCAAGATGAGGTTTTGACGTAATTCATCTTTGATACTTTTTTGTGTGTAACCTGAAGCTTTTAATTCGCCAAAGGTTGTAATGTTTGCATGTGTCATAATCTTAACTTGCTAAAGTTTTTTCTTTCTATTTTTTTGGTAATCGTTAAAAATCATATCACCCAAACCATTCAGTCCGGTGAAGAATGCTTTTCCTTTATTTGTTTCTGTAAACTTATCAACGAATTGTTGTAAGTAGGGATCTTGCGCGATCATAAAAGTTGTAATCGGAATTTGTAATTTACGTGCTTGTACAGCTGCTTCGTAGCATTTATTGACAATGTATTCATCGAGACCGTTACTGTTTTTATAATACGTTCCATCGGCTTCATTCAAACAACTCGGTTTTCCATCAGTTATCATGAAAATTTGCTTGTTTGCATTCTTCTTTTTTCGTAAAATATCCATTGCTAAACGAAGACCTGCAACCGTATTGGTGTGATAGGGTCCAACTTGTAAATAGGGGAGATCTTTGATTTCAATCGGCCAGGAGTCGTTCCCAAAAACGATGATATCGAGTGTATCTTTCGGGTAACGAGTTGAAATCAATTCAGCTAAAGCCATTGCAACTTTTTTGGCAGGAGTAATTCGGTCTTCTCCATATAAAATCATTGAATGAGAAATATCGATCATCAAAACAGTCGACATTTGCGCTTTGTAGAAATATTCTTCGGTCAATAAATCGTTTTCAGTTAATTTAAATTCACCGATTCCATTATTGATTTGTGCATTCTTTATACTTTCCGAAACAGCTAAATTATCTAAAGAATCTCCAAATTGAAAAGCACGTAATTCACCTGAAGCTTCATCTCCATTTCCAGTGAATTTCGTGCTATGATTTCCTGCAGAAGAGCGTTTAATTTGTCCGAAAATTTGTTCCATCGCTGCTTTACGAATAGTGCGTTCCATCTTTTGAGTAATCGAAGTTTCACCATTTCCTCCGTTGCCAACTCGTTGTTGAATATAGTTTCGTTTCAATAGATCTTCAACGAAATCATCCATCGTGTAATCTGGAGTTGTCAATTTGTATTCCTTGTCAAGGATTCTCATCCAATCGATTGTTTCATCGAAGTCACCAGAAGTGTAGACAATTAATTCCTTAAAAATCGCAAATAGACGATCGAAATCGCTTTCTTCTGGCGCTTTGTAAGCGGTGAATGAAAATCCATTGAGTTTTAAATGCTTTGACATAATTCAAATATACGAAGAAATTAACGGCTCAGTTTTGGCCTTAAGAATAGAACAAATGAAAGATAAAAAAGTGCTATTAGATTAACAAAAAATAGCGAATATCGGATAGCGGATAACGAAATGGTTTTACTGAAAGACTTAACCCCTCTTCATTCTGCATTCTGAATTCTACATTTTTAAATGCCACAGATTCACAGATTTTTTTGATGTTAGGTCGACAAAATATCACAGATGGAATGTAAACATTCTTTGGATTACACGGATACTAATTCTTTCTAAAAACTCTTTTACAATTTTAAATTTTTAATTGATAATTTCTTCGTGTTCTTGGTGCACTTCGTGGTTAATAATTCCTTTTTGTTCTTTACATTTTGCACTTAGCGTCACTGCGCCTTTGCGGTTATTAAACTTTAGTTTAACGTTGTTTAATGTTAATATCACCCCGATGGGGTTCTGACTGTTATTCTACTTTTAGGTTATTGTAATTCCATCCCTATGGGATTACAATAACTGCTCTTTGTGTTCTTGGTGCGCTTCGTGGTTAATAATTCCTTTTTGTTCTTTACATTAAGCACTTTGCGTCACTGCGCCTCCTATGTTTGCAATTCCAATTCTAAATAATGTTTATTTTATTAAATTGGTATTGATAAAGTGAAAAAGAATGAGAGTGCGTTTGCGTCTAAATAGTTCATCGTAACATATTCTCGCAAAGATTTTACCTCATTCTTTTTTTGTTTTTTAGAGTTTGAACAGAATGTAAGGAATAATTGATTTTTAAATTATATCCAGAATATCCAACCAGGAGACAAAACGAAGGAAAACAGACTCACTTTTCACTTAAAGGACAAAATTATGATGGTTTTAAAACAAGTATTAGGTGTTGATGTTGCTCAGAAAGAGCTTGTTGTTAGTTTAGGTAGACTTAACGAGGATCTTAGTATTGATTTGTATTCATATCGTGTTTTTAGCAATAAAGAAACAGGTTTTGAGGCTCTGAATAAATGGCTGATTAAAAACACTATAGAAACAGTTAATCGCCATATTGTTATGGAGGCAACAGGAGTTTATCATCAGAAGTTTGCTCATTTTGCTTTGGAAAAAGGACATGATGTTAGTATTGTTTTACCAAATAAGATAAGCAACTTTATGCGGACCTTGGAAACTAAAACAATCACTGATAAAACATGTAGTGAAGCTATAGCTCGATTTGGTTTAGAACGAAAACTTGAGAAATGGTCCAAACCAGATGAAACATATCGATGTCTTCAACAATTAACTCGAGAACGAGACCAAATTGTAGACGAAAGAACAATGGTGAAAAACCGTTTGCATGCTGAAGAATCAGAGATGTATCCAAATAAGGGAAGTCTAAAACGAATGAATGAACTAATCAAATTTTACAACAAACAAGAAAAAGCTATCAAAGCTGAAATAAATCAACACTTAGAAAAAAACAAACAAGTAAAAGATAAGGTTGATAAAATTTGTTCGATCCCTGGAATGGGTTCATTAACAGCAACAATAATATTAGCTGAAACAAACGGTTTTGAACTGATTAGGAGTAAAAAACAACTAACCAGTTATGCAGGAATGGATATTAAAGAAAAACAGTCAGGAACATCAGTAAAAGGCAGGCCTCGATTATCTAAAAAAGGAAATAGACATATCCGAAAATCCCTTCATTTACCATCATTGTCAGCAGTAAAATATAACCCAATACATAAAGAAATGTATTCTCGTTTAGTTGAAAAACATGGGATAAAGATGAAAGCACTTGTTGCAATACAGAGAAAAATGCTTGAACTAGCTTACATTTTATGTAAGAATGATACGGTGTATGAAGAAGACTTTGAAAAAAAGAAGAGAGTCGCACAAGTGGCAAACTCTCTTGAAACTAGCATATAGCTGTTTTGAGAAATAAAGATATAAAAAATATTGATTTTTACTTGGAAGTTAACACAGAATCTTTGCGGTTTAAAAATCTTATATAAAGTTTAACATATAAATTATCACCTCCCTCAATCCTTTTCCGATCGAAATCTCTCTTTTCTGACGACGAACGTAATATATGTCAATAGCTAACTGATTTTAATTAGACAAAAACTGTTGCTCAATGGATTCTATTAACTCGGTTTTTGTAACAAGCAACTTTGAAACACTGCGATTCAGAATTTATTTAAAGTAATAAAAGCAACATTGAAGTTGATTGAATATTCAATTTAATATTATTACTTGTAGTAAGTGCCAAAGCTTGTAGTTAATGTGTTCCCGCTTACACTATACGTGAAGGATGCATCATTTCCTGGGGGTACAGGTTGACCACAACTTTCATAATTATTTGTTGCATCATAATCTAAATAACACACTCCATTTGAAATCGTATAAGTAAAATCCCATTTTAAAGGTTCACAAATATTGTTACAATCCGGACGCTGTAAAAATCCTCTTTTAACACCAGATGAATTTGGACAATAAAATTCAATTTTTTCATCATCCAAAGAGCCACACGGTGATGTTGCACTCCACTTTCCGACAATATCAAATTCTGATGAACAATTTGTATTTCCACCACTGCCGCTTTCATTGAATTTATCCATTAATAATTCAAAATCTTTTGTATTATCTTTTTTACAAGACCCAATAGATAGTCCTATTAAGATAGCAATTATAATTCTAGTTTTCATGTTATTTGTTTTTTAAAATCCTATTTGAAATGTGAATTGACCAATATATCCACTCGAAATTGAAAAGAATTGCTCGAATCCCATTAGTAAACTAGCACCATCAGTATTATTGGTTTCATTTGTAAAATGGTATTCATAGTATTCTCCTAGTTTTAAGCCAGAAGACCAAATGGTTTTGCGCTCATCATTAAATTTTCCAATAGTAAAAACGGTTTGTGCGCCAGCATTTAATAGCAACGATGATTTTTTATATCTTATTTCTTGAGTAAAACCAGTAGATATAAAATGTTTACTTGTTTTTAATTCTTGTTGAGAGTTTGGATCTATATATCTCATTCCATAAAAACCATTGTATTCAATTATACTTAAAGGGCGAAAAGAAAAATTAGTTGTTTTTCGATATTCAGTTCTCAATGCTTTTCTACTTACAAAATTAAAAGTTGGACGGATAGAATACATAGATAGCGCTAAAAAATCATTATTATAAAAGCGATATAATCCAGAACCTAAGTAAAAATATCTTTCTTTAGCAATTGTTGTATTACTATCTAAACTACTTGAGTTAATAATATTTTGTTCTTGTGTATTGGTTGAGATTGGATTGTTTTTTGATACATCAATTGATTCATTTTTTTTAGAATTTTCAATTTCAGTTTTATTTAAAACCGTATTTGATTCTTTTTTAGGATTTGAGGATATGGTAAGTGAGAAATAATAATTTGTTTTTTTTGTTTCTACGGAATTAAAAGTACCAAATCTAAGTTCTTCATTAGTGTATTTAAAACAGGAAACGACAACTTTGTTACCGATTATTTTTAATGTATCATTTTTTGTGAAAACTGCACCATTTTCTGAATTTTCTGAATTAATTGTTATATATTTTAATTTGTCAGTTGTTATCAATTCAATAGACCTTGGAAATGAAGTGTAAAGAATCGTTTCATTACTTTTCTTATAAGTAAAAGTCAATCCAGATATTCCATCTTGAGTAAATCCTTTTAAGGTAAATATACTATCAACTTGAGCTGGAGATTGAATCAATAACTTTTCATAAGTCTTAATTGATTTAAAATCTTGTGATAAAACTATAAAATCAGAAAAAATAAATAAGAGTAGTAAAATCCGCATGTTTTTTTTTTACAAAATAACAAACAGAAAAAAGTTTTCACAATACTTAAAAATGAGTATTTTCTTTCAATCAAGATTTAAATCTTTGCCTTTTATATTAAATGTTTGTGTTTATGAATATAGTTTAATAAAGCTGAATGCCCTTTTATTCCAAGCTTTGAATGAATATTTCTTCGATGGGTTTGAATCGTGAAAAGGCTGCAGAAAAGTTTGTCAGCAATTGCCTGATTATTTAATCCATTAGAGATTTCATTTAAAATTTCTTTTTCTTTTCTAGTCAGAAAATTAAATGGATCTGTTTTCAATTCATAATCATCAATTTTTGAATTCATAATTGGTTTTTCGGAATTATAAACATCAAAAATAGTATCCATCAATTCTTCCTTTCCAAGGTTTTTAGGCAGAAACGCCATTGCACCTAATAATTCTATTTTTTTTTGAATTGCTTTATCTGTAAACATTGAAATAACAATAAATTTAGGTGATTTATAGTTTTTTGTTTTAAAATGACTTAGTATTTCTATACCATTCATCAAAGGCATGTTTATATCTAATAAAACAATATCTACAATCGTTTCCTCAAGAGTTATTAAAAGTTCTTTTCCATCAAACACCTCTTTAACGACTTCAATTCTTTGATTTGATTCAAGTAAAAGTTTTAAACTGTTAGTAAATATTTTATGATCATCAGCAATTATAATTTTAAGTTTATTCATACGGTAGATGTATTAATATAAGTGTACCACTATTCTCTCTTGATTCAATTTTGTGCTGACCGTTGAATAATTCAACAATTGCCCGCATGTTTTTAATTCCATTGCCTGTATTGTTGTTATGGTTTTTAAAACCTATTCCATTGTCTTCAACAAAAATTTGCAATTGCTTGTCTTTATAAATCAATTGAACACTTATCATTTTAGCATTTGAATGCTTTACACAGTTGTTAATCAATTCGAGGATTAATCGATAAATTTTAACTTCATCTTCGCCTTTCCATTTAATTTTTTCAACTCCAACTGATATAAATTCTATATTGGTAAATTTCGACGAATTGATACTGTTAATAATAGCATCAAGTGATGCAACTATTCCTATTTCAGATAGTAAGGTTGGTGTAAGATTTTGTGATATTAGTCTCAGTTCAATGCATGATTTATCGATTAATTCTAGAGCTTCAGATAAATTTTCATTTCTTGCCAAATTAGAATAATCAACAGTTTGTATTTTTATTTTTGCAGTAGAAAGAAGCAAACCTAAACCATCATGTAAATCTCTTGAAAGCCTTTTCCGTTCTTTTTCCTCAGCTTCTAATAGTGCTATATTCAATTCTTTTTGTTGAGTTAAAAGTTCAATCGTTTTTAATTGTAATTCAGTCTTAAGTATGTCATTTTGTTTTTCAATAAAACTATTTAATTCATCTAACTTAGAATTTACAATAAACAGTTCGTTTTTTTCAAATTCAAGTAAAGTTTCATTTTTATCAGCAACTTTAACCATATAATATGACGCTAAAATTGTTTGTGTTAAAGTGATAAATAACACGATGTAATATTTGATTTTAATCGTAGTTTCAGATATTGTTGAGTCATAAAAAAGAGAATATTTTGTGATTTCTAATAATAAAAAACAGCTAATAATTAATAATGTAAAGAATACTAATCTTAAAACTTGATTAGGCTTAATTAAAATGAAAAGAAAAAGCAAAGTAGGAAAATAAAAATATTGAATTCCTGATTTTGGTCCAAATATACTGGCGTTTAAAAATATCCATGTACAAGCAATAACTATAAAAAGATCTAAAGCGATTTTTCTTAATGATTCATATTTATTAAGATAATACAAAACAAGAGGAATGAAAGAAACAAAAAAATGGCTTATTAATATCCATTTATTAGCATCTAAACTTATTAAGTCAATAAAGTTTATTAAACATGCAGCAAAAGCTAATAAGTAAAAATTATTGGAAAGAATTTGTCTTCTTTTATCATGGGAAGACATTGAACTAGAAACACCTCTATTTGTAATTTTAGCAAACATTTTAAAACTGATTAAACTCGAAGTAAATAAAGTTAAAACTTTAGATTTTAATACAACAAATATTTATGAATTTAACTTCAATACATATACTTAGAAATGAGTATTTTTCAAGAAAGTCATAAAATAGTTGAGATTTCTTTATTCTTAATTGGATGAATTGTTAATAACTAATAACAGCTACTTAATCGATTTTGGTAAAATCCAATAATTTCTCATTAAATTTGCGCTCAATTTGTGGTATAGAAAGCTCCCGTTTTCATGTTGCAAAGAAACAAATGTACAAATTGAAAAAAAACACGGAAAATGCCAAAAAATGATGCAATCAAGTCGATTCTAATAATCGGTTCAGGTCCAATTGTAATCGGTCAAGCTTGTGAATTTGATTATGCCGGCTCTCAAGCAGCTCGTTCTCTGAGAGAAGAAGGAATTGAAGTTACATTGATTAACTCCAACCCTGCGACGATCATGACGGACAAAGTAATTGCAGATAACGTTTATCTTCAACCACTTGAGCCAGAAAGCATTATTGAAATTCTTAAAAATCATAAAATTGATGCCGTTCTCCCAACAATGGGTGGACAAACTGCTCTTAATCTTGTCATCAAATGTGATGAAATGGGGATTTGGGAAGAATATGGTGTTGATATTATTGGTGTTGATTTAGCGGCTATTGAAATCACAGAAAATCGTGAAGCATTCCGTATGTTGATGGAGAAAATCGATGTGCCAATGGCGCCTCAAGCTACAGCGAAATCTTTCCTTGAAGGAAAAGAAATAGCTCAAGACTTTGGTTTTCCATTATGTATTCGTCCTTCATACACGCTTGGAGGTTCTGGTGCATCTATCGTTTATGATCCAAAAGAATTTGATGGTTTATTAGAACGTGGACTTCAATTATCTCCAATTCATGAGGTAATGATCGATAAAGCTTTGATGGGATGGAAAGAATACGAATTAGAATTATTGCGCGATTCAAACGATAACGTCGTAATTATTTGTTCAATCGAGAACTTCGACCCAATGGGAATCCACACGGGTGACTCAATTACGGTTGCTCCAGCAATGACTTTGTCTGACACAACTTTCCAACGTATGCGCGACATGGCCATCAAAATGATGCGTTCAATCGGAAATTTCGCTGGTGGTTGTAATGTTCAATTCGCTGTTTCACCAGATGAACATGAAAATATTATTGCAATTGAAATCAATCCACGTGTTTCGCGTTCTTCGGCATTGGCTTCAAAAGCAACAGGTTATCCAATCGCTAAAATCGCCTCGAAATTGGCAATCGGTTACCACTTGGATGAATTGTCAAACCAAATTACAAAAACAACTTCTGCTTTATTTGAACCAACTTTGGATTATGTTATCGTGAAAATCCCACGTTGGAACTTTAATAAATTCCCTGGAACTGATCGTCGCTTAGGTCTTCAAATGAAATCTGTAGGTGAGGTGATGGGAATTGGACGTTCGTTCCAAGAAGCGCTTCAAAAAGCTTGTCAGTCGTTAGAAATTAACCGTAATGGTTTAGGAGCTGATGGAAAAGAGTTGACAAATCAAGAAGAAATTCTTCACTCACTTGCAAATGCTTCATGGAATCGTTTGTTCCATGTGTACGATGCAATTAAGTTGGGAATTCCGTTTAAAACAATCGTTGAAAAAACAAAAATTGATATTTGGTTCTTGAAACAAATCGAAGATTTAATCAAATTAGAACGCCAAATTGAAAAATTCCATTTAGGAAATATCCCTAAAGAATTGTTCTACGAAGCAAAACAAAAAGGATATGCCGATCGTCAAATAGCACATTTATTGCGTTGTTTGGAGTCTGAAGTTCATAACAAACGTACTGAATTTGGAATCAAACGCGTATTTAAATTGGTAGATACATGTGCGGCTGAATTTGATGCACAAACACCATATTACTATTCAACATTTGAATTCGAAAACGAAAGTATCGTTTCTGATAAAAAGAAAATTGTCGTTCTAGGTTCAGGTCCAAACCGAATTGGTCAAGGAATTGAGTTCGATTATTCATGTGTTCACGGAGTTCTTGCTGCAAAAGAATGTGGCTATGAAACAATCATGATCAACTGTAATCCTGAAACGGTTTCGACTGATTTCGATACAGCGGATAAATTGTACTTCGAACCAGTTTTCTGGGAACATATTTACGACATCATTTTACATGAGAAACCAGAAGGTGTAATCGTTCAATTAGGCGGACAAACAGCATTGAAATTAGCAGAAAAATTAGAGCGTTACGGAATTAAAATTCTAGGAACTAGCTTTGATGCATTGGATTTAGCTGAAGACCGTGGACGTTTCTCGAAAGTTTTGTTAGAAAACAATATTCCTTTCCCTGAATACGGGGTTGTGGAAAGTGCTGAACAGGCATTGGAATTATCAGATAGACTAGGTTTTCCATTATTGGTTCGTCCATCATACGTTTTGGGTGGACAAAAAATGAAAATCGTCATCAACAAACAAGAATTGGAACACCACGTTGTTGATATTATCAATGAAATGGGAAGTAATCAAATTTTGTTGGATCATTTCTTAGGTGGAGCGATTGAAGCGGAAGCAGATGCCATTTGTGATGGAACAGATGTTTACATCATTGGAGTTATGCAACACATCGAGCCTGCTGGAATTCACTCAGGTGATTCATATGCAGTTCTTCCTCCATACAACTTGGGTGATTTTGTGATGACACAAATCGAAGATATCACGAAGAAAATTGCAGTTGCTTTGAAAACAGTTGGATTAATCAATATTCAGTTTGCGATTAAAGACGACAAAGTGTATGTAATCGAAGCGAATCCACGTGCATCACGTACGGTTCCGTTCATTGCAAAAGCTTACGATGAGCCATATGTGAACTATGCAACAAAAGTAATGTTGGGTGAGAAAAAAGTAAAAGACTTTAATTTCAATCCAAAGAGAAATGGATATGCAATTAAGATTCCTGTGTTCTCGTATGAGAAATTCCCTGATGTTAAAAAAGAATTAGGTCCTGAAATGAAGTCGACAGGTGAAGCAATTCGTTTCATCAAAAACTTAAAGGATCCATTCTTCATGAAGATTTATTCTGAGCGCAATATGCACTTATCGAAATAAAATGTTTTTACTGAAAGTAGAACTGATACAAGCAAGTATTTCCGGGCTCTTCAAAACCATTCTCATGGTGATTGGAGGGCTCGTTTTGCTTCGTTTTATTGGACAATTGATGCATGCAAAGCGAAATTTAGCGGAAGAACAAGAGTTGAACCGTAAGCAAAAAGCATTCGAAAAAGAACGCAATGAAAAATTGAGAAATTTTGGTAAAACAACTATCTCAAAAAACAAAAACGTCTCCAATGTTGAAGACGTTTCTTATCAAGAAGTAAAATGATATTATTCTTGAATAAATTTATTGACACTTGTTCCTTCAAAGTCAAGGTTTTCCTGAGAAATGATAACTAGTTCACCTAATTCATAAATATTTTCGTATCCATAACCAACTAAGTTGATGAATGTAGGAATGTTCAATGCTAAAGTAATTGGTTTAGGGGCTATTTTTTTTACAGGTTTTTTCTCTAAAGTTTTTATTTGATTTTTTTCAGTTTTATTATTCACATCATAAATCGAAACATCAACTGTGTCGATTGATGGGAGAGCTAATTTAGATAAGTCTAATGAAAATGAGGGTTTTGAAACTTTTGA
>JBKDZA010000184.1:0-5304 GCA_046308455.1 Fluviicola sp. | reverse complement strand
AAATAAATAGCCAACTAGTAAAAAAAGTGTTTTCACCTATAAAATCTCATCTTTTTCGTTAAAAACATTCGAATTGGCCCGCCAATCCATCATGCTTTCGCCTCAAATCTGAGTATTTATAGGCGATCTGATAAGAATTTATAATCGAACTGAGGTTAATAGCTATTTTCGGCATGACAATTGTCAAGAGTTTTGAATGAAGAAATTTCTACTAGTAATATTGCTTTTTCAGTTCCAGGATCTATATGCTCAAGAATGGTATTCGAGTGATTACGGAATTAAATTAAGTCTATTTGCTAGTATTGGAACGCATCAAAACTCTGTTGGAGCAAGAGTTTCTTTGTTTGGAGGAATTCAAAACGCTCAAATAAATTCAACATTTACGTCACGTTATTTTATTTCGAATTTAGGAAGTCGCTGTCATTTTTGGGAACATCGAATTGGATTTGGTGGTGCTATTCGCTGGGGAAAAAGAGAGAATCCGGAAAATTATCAATATGATGTTGCATTGCATAATTCAAAACACAATTACTCTCTTGGATATGGTTATTTGTGGTATTTCGACCCTGTTGGAACAAAACAAAGGTCAGGAACATGGAATTTAGGTCTCCGTCGTATTGATATTCAGTTTGAAAACGACGTGTTTGGTGGACAAGCAAAAGATCGATTTAGAACAGGCGCACTTTCTGTTGGATATCGAGATTCGGTTCAACAAGTATCATTGAAATTAATCATGTGGACAGGTGAAACTAGAAATTCTCAATGGTACAAAGAACCGCATGAAAAACAACCAAGTGGATACCGTGATTTGAGTAAAAACCCATATGGATATTTGAATCATGGAATATTGACTATTGAATATCAACATTTATTGCAATTCAATCAAAGTGCAGGTGCTCGAATAGGATGGGATTCAGAATATATTCGACATATTTTCCAAAATCGTATTAGTCATGATTTGGTTTTATTGCCCAAGAAAGTGGAGAGAAACACACCTCATTATCCTATGTTAGATGAATTCGGAAATAATGTTTGGACACGAAAAGACGCTCGTAAACCTAAATTTTATGGTAAATTATTCATTGGTGACGACCTGTTTTATTAAGATTCTATTAATTTTGTCCTGTGAATAAGGAAGAAGATTTTATAAACGTAAGAAAAATGATTGCGAATAAAAATCCGAAGCTTTTAAAATGGCTTCCTGGATTCGTGATTCGCTATATAGAAAGGATTCTGCATCAAGACGAAATCAATAATTTTATTAAAACCCATGATTCGAAAAACCAAGAATTTTGTTCAGATGTAATCGATTATATAGGTGTGAAATATACCGTACATGGAATTGAGAACATCCCGAAAACCGGAAAATGCGTTTTGGTCATGAATCATCCATTGGGTGGTATGGATGCAATGTTATTAGTAGATGCATTAAAGAATCACCGAACTGATGTGAAATTTATTGTGAATGATTTGCTTTTGCATTTAGAACCTCTTAATGGAATTTTTGTAGGTGTAAATAAAATTGGTAAAGCAAGTGCTGAATCCCTTCAAAAGGTGAATGAGCTATTCGCTTCAGATAATTTGGTCTGTGTCTTCCCGTCTGGATTGGTTTCACGAAAGCAAAAAGGTGTCATCAAAGATTTATTTTGGAAAAAAACTTTTGTTCGACTTGCAAAGCAGAATAATTCTACCATTGTACCGATTCATATTGAAGGAAGATTAACAAATTGGTTTTACAACTTATCTAATTTTAGACGTTTTATTGGTATCAAGGCAAATATTGAGATGTTATATCTTTCGGATGAAATGTTCAAACAAAAAGGACAAACAATTCATTTTACAGTTGGTAAATCTATTCAAGCAAGTGAATTAACAAATGAAAAAACAGAAATCCAATGGTCTGAATGGTTTCGACAACATATTTATTCCTTGCCCAAAAAATAATTTTCTATCTTTACACCTTAACTCAAGAGTATGCAAGAACCCATTATCGAACCAATTAGTCGATCTATTTTAAAGGCTGAAATGGCTAAAGTAGGATGTGTCCGTACAACTCGAAAAGGTGAAAACGAGATTTACATTTTTAATCAACACAATGCTCCAAATTTAGTTCTTGAAGTTGGACGTTTACGTGAAGTGACATTTCGTGCAGCAGGCGGTGGAACAGGTAAATCTATTGACTTAGATGAATACGATACAGATCCAATTTGCTACAATCAATTAATCGTATGGTCTCCTGAAGATGATGAAATTATAGGTGGATATCGTTTTATTCGCTGTGTAAAAGCAATTGATGAGAATAAAAATATTCATTTATCTACTGCTCATTATTTTGATTTCACAGAAAATTTCATTTCAGATTATTTGCCACATACGATTGAATTGGGCAGGAGTTGGGTACAGCCAAACTTTCAACCATCTGTAAATCCTCGAAAAGGTTTATTTGCTTTGGATAATATTTGGGATGGATTAGGAAGTTTAGTTCGAACATATCCAGAAATAAAATACTTCTTTGGAAAAGTAACGATGTATCCAACATACAATGTGGAAGCTCGTGATTTTCTTCTACACTTTATGCATCATTATTTCCCAGACAATGAGCAATTAATGAAACCGTTTCATCCGTTGATTCAAAACTATGACACTGCTTTTGTTGAAGAGCAATTGAAAGGTTTAGAGTTTAAAGAAGGTTTTAAAGTCTTGAATAGCTTTGTTCGTTCTAAAGAAGAAAATATTCCGCCTTTAGTTAATATTTACATGAACCTATCTCCTACTATGAAAACATTTGGTACAGCGGTAAATCCTGATTTTGGTTCAGTTGAAGAGACTGGAATTCTTGTAACCTTAGCTGATATTTTTGAAGATAAGAAAGTTAGACATATTAATTATTAAAGCATAAAAAAAAGGAAGCCTAAACTTCCTTTTTTTGTTTACTTCCTTTCCATATTTTTATTGGCTTAGCAATTCCTATAGCTAAAAATGACCCTCTAGTTTTTGCTTCTGCTTTCATTGAAAATCCCAAAGAATGTTTAACATCTAGAGTGAAATAACCCATTTGAGTAAAACCCTGCTGAAATGCAACAAAAACATTCATGATATTTTTATCTTTTTTTGTTAAAAATGAAAGATCATAACGCAACATTGTTGAAAACCCATTTTTCCCATCATATAAACCAGGAAAATTTTCAAAGTCTGAAGTTAATATACCATCTGTAAAAAGGTTAAAATGATCCATTGTATGTCCCGTTTCTGTATGATCTTTCATAAAATGAAAATACAAACTCATCGAATGTGTCAATCTTTTATATTTGTATTCATAAGAAGCATACACACCAAATTGTTTAATAGTACTTGAACCTCCTTGTTTGGATATTAATTTTGTAATTAAGTTAGCAGCGGTATCACTATGGTAATATTCGCTCGAATAGGAGTGTTTTAAAAAATTTGCAGCTGAGCCTGTATAATAAGATAGACCAAAATTGAGTTTTTTATACTCAAACACATTCAAATCAAAGGCAAAAGAACCTTGAGCGAAACTTATTCTATTTTGAATATCACTGTAAAATTTAATTTGATTTTCGGGTGTTAATCTTTTTAGAGTATAAGTGCCAAATAAAAAATTATAACTTGGTTTAAAAATAAAAGAAAGTTTTTGGGAGTGAATACTCCCAAAAACTAAAAGAAAACTAATTAAAATTCTATTTTTAATAGCCATCTTTTGTTTGTTTATGATATAAGGTTTCACCAGGTAAATTAGTTGGAAAAACCGCTATTTCTGAACCTCCTGTAAATGTTTTATAATAAAAACCACATTTTAACCAAAACTTTTTGATTCCTTTCGATCCTTGATAACTATTGTACTCAGCTTTATATAAATTCGAATTAGTTAAAGATACATATCCCGAATTCCAACCTGTTTCTGCTTGGCATCTAATTTTGTAAATTCTACTAAATCTAATACCTGCAATACAATTCAATGTTTCAAAAGAATTGATTCCATATGTCCCCGTGCTAGATGAACTTTTAGATACTCTTCCTTTTACCTCCAATTTTGCTTGTAAATTATAGTAAATACCTAATTTTAAATAATTCATTTTACATGTACTTTCATACCTTCTTACATATTGGTGATTACTATTGGCAACGGGGTTGGTATAAGGCTCGTAAGCAGAATAGTATGTTTGATCTAGATTATCATTATTACTTGCTTGATTTTCACTACAGAATAATCCCTTTTCTCCTTCTGCTCCAGATTCAGCTAGTTCTATAACACTATCATCAGTTGAAAATCTTCTAATGTTTGGATTGTTTTTATTTTCTGCAACTAAATCATTATATTCTGAAATATTTGCTGCTGGCAATACAAAAACTTTTCCAAGTTCTTTATTAACTCTATATAAGTAATCGCCAATTTGAACAATCCAATCATTATTCAATATTTGAGAAATGTATTCATCTCCAAAAATATCTATATTAGATTTTTGGAGTTTCATGTTTTCAAAATGAGTAATATGATTCATTTTTGAAACTTTACTCAGAAATGTTTTACGAATAGATTCAGTAGGATTATCTACTACTTTTTCGTAATCTTCAACTGTTTTGAAAACTAACATTCTACCATCAGAGGCAATGTTTAAATCAGAATCAAATTTTAATTCTTCTTGATTTGGACGTGATAAATCTTTTTTACACGATTGAATTGAAATTCCTACTATGGCAAGGAATAATGTTCCATAAACTAGCTTTTTCATGCTGAAAATTTAAGTTTGTCTTTTCGGTCCAAAAAAGACTGATTAATTAATGAAAATAAAATAGTAGGGCGTGAACCTTAGCAATATTCAACGCTCTGAGGCTCAGCAAAAGCCTTGTGAATCAAATACACCAAAGAACACGCCCATTTCTGGGCGTATCTCTGACGTTTTCTCTCACTTTTATTTTGCTGATTCCAGAGCGAGAAAAGTCATGCTACGCACTACAATTTCTATATAAATGCAATATTAGAAATTAATTATGTGTTTTCAAAATTAATTTCAATCAATCTAAACAAATCACTAAATCGATTTAAAGTATATGATTACTTATATTGAATATAAATCTCCATCATTTACAGTAACTACTTCACTGAAAATTGATTGCGCTTCTTTGGTATGCTCTTCTCCACTTTCATATCTCGCAGAAAGGTGACCTAAAATTAATTTTTTGACTGTTGCTTTTTGAGCTAGTTCTGCTGCCTGTTTTGCAGTTGTGTGCATTGTTGCTTTTGCTCTATCTAATTTATCGTGAAGAAATGTTGCTTCATGATAC
>JBKDZA010000183.1:0-7764 GCA_046308455.1 Fluviicola sp. | reverse complement strand
TCAGAATTGCTAAATAATTCCGATATTCGCGCTTTCATAGACGACCGTAACGAAAAGATTGGCAAGAAAATACGCGAATCTGAATTGAAGAAAATCCCCTTTATGCTCATCGTTGGTGAGAAAGAAGCTGAAAACAGAGAAATATCTGTGCGTCAGAGAAGTGAAGGTGACAAAGGTTCAATGAGTATTGAGTCGTTTGCAAAATTGGTAAGTGAAGCAATTGAACAAGAATTGTCAGCAACTGTTTAAATAATTGAATGAGAAAAGACAACAGAAAACCGTTTGTTAGAAGAGAAGATAACGAACAACACAAGATTAACGGAAAAATTACTTCACGCGAGGTGCGTTTAGTGATGGAAAGCGAGGAGCCAAAAGTTATGGCGACTTCTGTGGCTTTAAAATTGGCTGAAGAGCAAGAAATGGATTTGGTGGAAATTTCTCCAAATGCAGTTCCTCCAGTTTGTAAAATCATGGATTACCGTAAATTTTTGTACAACCAAAAGAAAAAACAAAAAGAATTAAAAGCAAAACAAAGTAAAGTTGTATTGAAAGAAATTCGTTTTGGTCCCAACACGGATGACCACGATTTCCAATTCAAATTGTCACATGCGAAAAAATTCTTGCAAGAAGGATCAAAGTTGAAGGCGTATGTTTTCTTCCGTGGTCGTACGATTGTCTTTAAAGAAAGAGGTGAGATTTTATTATTGAATTTCGTTCAAGAATTGGCTGATTTAGGGACACCTGAGCAAATGCCAAAATTAGAAGGAAAGAAAATGATTGTAATGATCAATCCGAAGAAAAAGTAAGATAGAAAATAAAAATAGAGTGTTCATTTTTAAATTAAAGAGAAATGCCAAAAATGAAAACAACTTCCAGTGCAAAGAAACGTTTCACTGTAACTGGATCAGGTAAAATCAAGAGAAAACACGCTTTCAAAAGCCACATTCTTACGAAAAAAACCAAAAAACAAAAACGTAATTTAACTCACGCTGGTTTGGTTCACAAATCAGACGAAGCGAATGTTAAATTAATGATGTGTATGAAGTAATTTAGACTTAGAGTCTAGATTTAAACTTCGGTAATGTTTAACCAAATTTTGAGTACCCAAGTTTTCTGACCTGAAATAAGGAACAATGAAACACTCACAGTTAAAAAACTAAAATGTTATGCCAAGATCGGTAAATCATGTTGCTTCAAGAGCTCGTAGAAAGAACTTTATGAAGTTGGCCAAAGGATACTACGGCCGTAGAAAAAATGTATGGACAGTAGCGAAAAACGCTATTGAAAAAGGTTTGCTTTATGCCTATGAAGGTCGTAAACAAAAGAAAAGAAACTTCCGCTCATTGTGGATCCAACGTATTAACGCTGGAGCTCGCTTGCACGGAATGAGCTATTCTCAATTCATGGGTGCGCTACATAAAAGCGGAATCGAATTGAACCGTAAAGTGTTAGCTGACTTAGCAATGAACCATCCAGATGCGTTCAAAGCTGTTGTTGACTCATTGAAAAAATAAAAACGAACAATACACTCTATTTTAAAGCCCGATTCTTTCGGGCTTTTTTTGTTATAAGACTTTTCGTTTAACTAAATTTTGTTAAATCCAATTTTCTGTCTAAATTTCAATTAACTTAGTTCAAAATTTAAATTAAAAATGAAAAAATCAACGATTATTTTTTTAGTAGTAGTAGGTTTAATTGCTATTTGGGCAATCACTTCATACAATGGTATGATTGGTAGGCAAACTGAAATTACTGGTCAATGGGGTGAGGTTGAAAACCAATACCAAAGACGATTGAAATTGTATAAAAATGTGATTGCAACAATCAAAGGTTCTGCAAAATTTGAAAAAGGAACTTTAGAAGAAATCGTTCGTTTACGTTCACGGGTGCCTGAAACACTTCCAGAAAATGATCCAGACGCTTTAGCTGAAGCAAATAGAAACTTAAACGCAATTAAAGGGACTATTTTAAATATTAATGTGGAAGCATATCCTGATTTGAAATCAACAAGTGGATTTAGAGATTTTCAAACGCAAATTGAAGGGACTGAAAACCGTGTTTCTAAAGCAATTGGTGACTGGAATGCTTTGGTAACTGATTACAATAAGAAAATTGTAAAGTTTCCATCAAACATTATGGCTGGTCTATTTGGATTTGAGAAAATGAAAAACTTTAAAGCAGAAGAAGGTGCTAAAGAATACGATGTTAAAGATTCTGATTTTAACTTCGAATAAATAATATGTTTAACTTCTTTCGCAAACCCTTTTTCTCTGATCTTGAACAAAAAGAACTGATTCAAGCCATTCAAGCTGCTGAAAAGCAAACAAGTGGTGAGATACGTTTATATGTTGAAGGAAAGAATCAGTTAGACTCTTCAGTTCAACGTGCAGCTGTGATTTTTGAAAAATTGCAAATGCATAAAACAAATGAACGAAATGGAGTGCTGATTTATCTTGCCTCACGTTCCCGTCAATTGGCAGTTTTCGCCGATGAAGGAATCTATCAACGTCTAGGAAAAGAATATTGGGAAAAACAAGCGAATGAAGCTTTAGCTCTTGCAAAAAATAATGATGTTAAAAAAGCATTGGTGAAATTAATTGAAGATATCGGGGGGATTCTAGCTCATGAATTCCCTTATTCTTCTGAAACAGACCACAACGAGTTATCCGATGATATCGTATTTGGAAAAAAATAATTATATGAAACAAATTGTACTATTTTTATTCCTTTTACTTTCTGTTGGACTTAAAGCTCAATCAGCAAAAGAAATTTTAGATTCTAAACCAACTGCCGGAACACTCGTTTTCGATTATGGTGGTTTTCTCTCTAAAGGTGAAGCTGAATCAATAAGTACATCTTTAACGAAATACTTTGATTCAACAGGTAATCAAATTGTAGTTTTGACTTTAAAAGATTTGGATGGATACGATCCGAATCAATTTGCTGTTGAATTAGGAAGTCGCTGGGGGATTGGAGAAGAGAAAGACGATAATGGGGTTGTTTTACTTTTAAGTATGAATGACCGTAAATCGTATATTGCAACTGGACGTGGCGCAGAAGGTCCATTACCTGATGTTCTGTGTAAAAGAATCTTAGATGAAGTAATGAAACCTCTTCTTAGAGATGGAAAGTATTACGATGCAATCAAATTAGGGACTGAATCCATTCAAAGTGCTTTAAACGGTGAAGGATTTAAGAATACACGTTCAAAAGGTAAAGGCTTCAAAACAATCATTTTCCTTGCTATTGCTCTTATTGTTTTATTGATTTTCATTAAACGAGGGGGTGGAAACGGGCGTTATATTAGCGGACGTGGAGCTTCGAATTGGAATCCAGGAGGTGGATTTTGGATTGGAGGTTTTGGTGGAGGTTCTTCAGGCGGAGGATCAAGTGGCGGAGGCTTTGGAGGTTTTGGAGGCGGTAGCTTCGGAGGTGGTGGTGCCGGTGGAGACTGGTAGGTGATTAATTGAAAATGAAAAATTACCAATTGAAAAAGAGATTTAGTTGTCTCAGTAGCTAAAAACACTTTTGCCTAATGCCTTTTAACTAATCTCTGATAATAGGTTCCATAAGTCCATACAAATAAGGATTCCGACTTTCTTTCTTAATGACAAATGATTTAATTTGAGCTTTCTGTTTTGATCGATTCCAAATATATGTCGTGAATTTCAATTCGTTTTGATCGTATTTTTCTAAATCTCGTAATGATAGAAAAGTCGTGAAACTAATTGTCGAATCTTCCAAATTCAACTTTCCACTTTTTAAATCAACAGATGAATAATAAAGCGAACTATCGCCATATTGAATAGTTGCAACTAAGGCTAAATCGTGATTTAAATCAGTAAGTTTTATTTTTGCATTAATGGATAAATCATCGTTTTGATTCAAATCTAATTGTGAAATGAAGTTTGAAAAAGCGGGTCCCCATTCAATTTTATCCGACAATTCAAGAATCTTTTTTGAACGATTGATTCCCTCACAATTAGTCCATTTTTTCGAAGTAAAAATATCAGAAAGTGTATAAGCTTGATCCTCTCCCTTTGTATAAACCACATGTTGGAATAAATAATAATTTTTCACGAAAGATTTTCTTGGGAAATATTCTTCAATAATCTGCTTGTAAATCGGAGGAATGACTTCAGCGTAGAAATAAGAAATTCGTTCCGTTTTTTTAGAAAGAGCACTAATCTTTTTATCAAAATCCTCTGGTGAAATACAATTTCCTTTTTCAATAAAGAAAAAATCAGATGATATTTTATGTTTACCAACTCTTTCGTAAAAATTCACTTTCCCCTTATCCAAAGCAATAATGCAAAAGGTATTCTTGTTTTTCTGTTTGGCTTTCGAACTTACAATCAAAGATTCTTCAAATCCGGACGTATAGAATAATTCAAAATACAATCGGTTTTGAAACAGGTCTAAAAATCCAATAATTCCAATTCCAAAAATTAAGATCCATTGATAGACTTTCCCTTGTTGTTTTAAGAGTGAAAATAATCCAATAAATAAAAATGGTGATACAAAAAGTAAAGCGGAATATTGAAGAACTGGGTTTTTATACTTTGAATAAAAATAAGCTGTTAAAAAAGTAATGAAGAACAAAGCGAATGAAAAGAATATTTTCTTGTACTTTAAATCGAATTTAGTCTTTTTGGTGAAGAAAGTATAAATGAAAAACACACTAACAAAACCTATTAATATCCATGAGAAATTAAAGAAATAATCAATGAATTTTAATAGGAAATCCGATTGAGGAACTCCAAGCCAACCATCTGGTCCACCAATTCCACCAACATTAAATTGATAGAGAAAAACTCCAATATTTGGCAGATAAAGTATAGGGATAAGCAAGTTCCAAGAAATGTATTTTAATAGCGATTTTTTATCGATTAAGATTAAACCTGAAATGGCAGTCAACAATACTGCAAACAAACCAAAGTGATGCGTGAGTGAGGCTAAAAGTCCAAAAAGAACATACAACACGAGATTTTTTTTCGAATTATTTTTGAAAAACACCCATTCCGACCAAAACCAAATGAATTGGAGCGTAAAGAAAAAACCAGGAATATACATGCGAATCATTTGACTGTGCATGATATGAAATTGTGAAACTGAAAACAATGCAACAACTAGCAAAGCAACAGTTTCATTGGTCCATTTTTTTGAGATCTTATAAAGTGTAAACAAACTGAATATTCCAATAACTAAAAACGGAAGTTTCACAATACATTCTTCGTAACCAAAAATCTTCGTATAATACAATAACCAAATTTGAATAAAAGGGGGATGAGTATCAGTTGTTTTGACACCGTATTCAATTAAATCTGAAAAATTGGTGAAAAATGTTCTGTTTAAAGCACTGATTTCATCGTGGTGATAAGGAATTGAAAAGAAATTCCAAAAACGAAGAATACTTGCTATAAGTAAAATACTTAGCAAAGGCCAATTCCAATTTTTAATTTTCGATTTAATAGATTCCATTTATTCTTAACAAATGTAGTTTTTTCAATTCGTATTTGGATATTTTGACAGTAAATAAACGACTTGAATCTGTCAATAAGTCAGTTTGAAGACTTTTCGATTCCGAATTTTCAGCAAGTTGTCAGATTTTTGATAAAAATTTTGGCTGGCATAAGAATTGACTAAAGAATAGAAATTTTAGAACAAAACAAATAACAAATAAAATGGGAAAAATAATCGGAATCGATTTAGGAACTACGAACTCTTGTGTTTCTGTGATGGAAGGTAATGAGCCTGTAGTAATCACTAATTCAGAAGGAAAAAGAACAACTCCTTCAGTTGTGGCTTTCGTTGATGGAGGTGAGCGCAAAGTGGGTGACCCAGCAAAACGTCAAGCAATCACAAATCCAACGAAAACTATCTATTCAATTAAGCGATTCATGGGATCGACTTTTGACGATGCGAAGAAAGAAAAGGATCGTGTGCCTTATTCAATAGTTAAAGGAGACAACAATACACCACGTGTTGATATCGATGGTCGTATGTATTCTCCACAAGAAATTTCAGCAATGATTCTTCAAAAAATGAAGAAAACTGCTGAAGATTATTTAGGTCATGAAGTAACTGAAGCTGTTGTTACAGTTCCTGCTTACTTTAACGATTCTCAACGTCAAGCAACGAAAGAAGCTGGTGAGATCGCTGGTTTAACAATCAAAAGAATCATTAACGAACCAACTGCTGCTGCTTTAGCATACGGTTTAGATAAAAAAGGAATTGATCAAAAAATCGTTGTTTTTGACTTCGGTGGAGGAACACATGACGTTTCTATCTTGGAGTTAGGTGACGGGGTTTTTGAAGTATTGTCAACTGATGGAGATACGCACTTAGGTGGTGACGACGTGGATGATGCAATCATTAACTGGTTGGCTGAAGAATTTAAAGCTGAAGAAGGATTAGATTTACGTCAAGATCCAATGGCTTTACAACGTTTAAAAGAAGCTGCAGAAAAAGCGAAAATTGAATTATCTTCAACAACTTCTTCTGAGATTAACTTACCGTACATTATGCCAGTGAATGGAATTCCAAAACACTTGGTACGTACATTACAACGTTCGAAATTCGAGCAATTGATTTCTTCTATCGTTGAAAGAACAATCGCTCCTTGTCGTTCAGCTTTGAAAAACGCAGGTTTGTCAACATCTGATATCGATGAAGTAATTTTAGTTGGTGGTTCAACTCGTATTCCAGTAATTCAGGATGCTGTTGAGCGTTTCTTCGGAAAAGCACCTTCAAAAGGAGTGAATCCTGACGAAGTAGTTGCAGTTGGTGCAGCAATTCAAGGTGGAGTTTTAACAGGAGAAGTGAAAGATGTCTTATTGTTAGACGTAATTCCATTATCTCTTGGTATTGAAACAATGGGTGGTGTATTCACGAAATTAATTGAAGCGAATACAACTATTCCAACTAAAAAATCAGAGACTTTCTCTACAGCAGCAGATAACCAACCAGCAGTTGATATTCACGTATTACAAGGTGAACGTCCAATGGCGAATGACAACAAAACTTTGGGTCGTTTTTCATTAACTGATATTCCACCTGCACAACGTGGAGTTCCACAAATTGAAGTAACATTTGATGTGGATGCAAACGGAATCATGCATATTTCTGCAAAAGACAAAGGAACAGGAAAAGAGCAATCAATTAAAATTGAAGGTTCATCAGGTTTGTCAGATGATGAAATTAAACGTATGAAAGCTGAAGCTGAAGCAAATGCAGATGCAGATAACAAACGTCGTGAGGAAGTTGAATCGTTGAATAAAGCAGATTCATTGATTTTCCAAACTGAACGTCAATTGAAAGAATACGGAGATAAAATTCCAGCAGATAAAAAACAACCAATTGAAGAAGCTTTAACTGCTTTGAAAGCTGAGTTTGAAGCTAAAAACATGGCAAACTTAGAAGCTGCAATGGAACGATTAAACACTGCTTTCTCAGCTGCTTCTCAAGAAATGTACAATGCAGCAAACGCTGAAGGTGGAGCTGGTGATGCTGGTTCTACTCAAGGAGCTACTGGTGACGAAGTAACAGATGTTGACTTTGAAGAAGTTGACGAGAAAAAATAAAAAGAAAAATTAAAAGGAGAGCGGTTAAATTGACCGCTCTTTTTTTTTAACTTTGATGTATGTTAAAAAAATGTTTGTTTTTATTAACTCTGATTTTTGTTTTTTCTTGTTCTGAAAAGGAAAAAGAGAAAAAAGTGGTTTTTGATAAAGCTAAAACAAAGCAAATTCAAAAGCCAGTTAA
>JBKDZA010000182.1:0-6568 GCA_046308455.1 Fluviicola sp. | reverse complement strand
ACTAAATAGCATGTTTGCCAATTAGCCTACAGGTTTTTACTAAAATACTGTTTTGCTAATAGGACAATTATCCTACAAAGTATTTTCTAAATGGCTTAATAGCATGTTTGCCAATTAGCCTACATGATTCTACAAAAAAACTGATTTGCTAATAGGACAATAATCCTACATGATATTTTCTAAATGACTAAATAGCATGTTTGCCAATTAGCCTACAACTAGTAAGATTCTCTATCTACCAAAGTGGATATCAAGCCGACAAAGTATGATTTTTGCAATTAGGGGAAATTGCCTACGATTAGGTAAAAAGGCCTAATTGCCAAATATCGTTTTTGAGTCATTTTTAATAATTTCTTTGCGCCATTGCGTCTCCGCAGTTAATAAACTTTAGTTTAGAAGAATTCTAATTTTTTTGTGATTTTTTTAATTGATCATTTTGATAAACAAACATATTCATTATAAATCTTTTTGGAAATATAAAGAGGCTCAAAGCGGGTGCCTCGAGCCTCTTTTTCAACATTACCACCTAAATCAGTTCAAAGTGATTGAAAATCTTTTATGTTAACACAACTAATTGAAGTTTACTCGTTTTTTCTAAAACTTTTGAAAAACTGTCCTATAAATGTTTTTGGAAACGATTCGCTATTTGGAAAACCTAATTTAATATCACGACCATCAGATGGAATATATGCCGTTTTAAACAAATAATCCCAAATACTAAGTGTAATCCCAAAATTCATTCCATCTGGATGTTGTTTCGGTAATTCTTTTGCATGGTGCCAAATGTGCATCTGGGGATTGTTTAAAATATATTTTAAAAACCCATACTTGATATTGATATTCGCGTGATTGAAATGTCCGATTGCTATTGTGAAGGCATGTAAAATAAATGCGTATCTCAAATCAAAATTAAACAACCATGAAAGGAAAATATACAGAACAGATTTGTAAACAAATGTTTCCATAAAATGATAACGCAAATGTGCTGCAAATCCCATTTCTTCAACGGAATGATGTACTTTGTGAAAACGCCACAATAATGGAATGCGGTGTAAAGAATTGTGCACACACCATTGAATGAAATCATTGATTAAGAAAAATAAAGTAAACTGAAGCCACATGGGTAAAGTTGAAAGATCAAGGACATCTGTTCTTGGTAGACCAATCATCGACATTAAATTTTTAAAGCCAATTGATGTGAATTCAGATAAAACTCCATAAAATAATATTGAACTGAAGAATAAATTGAAAAACATGTAAAACGCATCCAACCAAAAGTCCTTTCGGATGATTGCTTGATTTTTGCGCCAAGGAAAAATGATTTCCAAGACCCAAACAATCAGCGATAGTTCGATTAAGAGATAAAAATAATTTCCTCTCTCTGTGTGAAAAGGATTTATAATCGCTTGCCAATCAACAATACTTGAGTAAAGGTAATTCCAATACGACTGAATAATGTGTGTGATTTTATCTAACATATCTTCTACTATTGCTCAAATTTAAGCATGAATTCACCCTTTATTTTGATACTAAAGTTACATACTAACTTTTAAAATCATTTGTTTACTGTTTGTGCAAATTAAATCGACCTTCAAAAGAATGAAAATCAACCTTTTACTTTTGAAATATTACAAATCACAAAACCAAGTAAGTAATTTACATTTTTTAACGAATCAGTTTAAAATTTTAACCTTAATTTTGATAAAAATTGAAGCCATGAAACACTTTTTCGTCTTTTTATCGTTTTCTTTCCTAGTTTTCTCATGTAGTAACAATTCTGAAAAGAAAGTTGTTCGCGTTGAAAAACACAAACAATATGAGAAACTTGAAAATGTAGTTGCGAATCGTCAACTTGCAATCGAAGTGGAAGGAATGACGTGCGAACATGCGTGTGGTGGTTCAATTCGAATGGCTTTAATGGATACAAAAGCAGTGAACCGAGTTAAATTCGATTTCGTAACTGATCGTAAAGTAAATACTGCATACGTTTATTTTGATAAATCGAAAATCAATGCAGATGAGATCGTAAAAATCATTGAAGACTTAAACGAAGGACAATTTACAACTCATAAAATTGAAAGCAGTTCTTTTGAAGATAAAAAATTGAAAGCTGACGTGATTCCTTCATCTACGAAATCAGATAATTGTTCTCCAATTGAAATAAAGTCAAATAGTTATGAATTACCCTCTTTAATGGGAATTTTAAAAAGCTTTATTTTTTGATTTTTCAATCATTTTCTTTGAATTCATGTAATTTTGTAAAATGAATTTGCATTACAAAGAATTAGGTCAAGGAAAACCTCTCGTTATTCTTCATGGTTTATTTGGAAGTTTAGACAATTGGCAAACCCACGCTAAAAAACTCAGCGAATATTTTCGTGTAATTCTTGTTGATCAACGCAATCACGGACATTCAGATTGGTCTGAAGAATTCAATTATTCGTTATTAGCTCAAGATTTAAAGGAATTGGTTGACCAATTAAATTTAACGGATTTCTATTTGTTGGGTCATTCTATGGGTGGAAAAACAGTGATGCAATTCGTTCAAAATTATCCAGATTTAGTAGAGAAATTAATTGTTGTTGACATTGGGATTAAACAATATCCAATGCATCACGAAGAAATATTGAAAGGAATCCATGCCGTTTCAGCAAGTCTGATGGACTCTAGATCTTCAGCTGAATCGATGCTTCTTCCATATGTTCCTGATTTTGGAACGCGTCAATTTTTACTAAAAAATCTGTATTGGAAAGAGAAGGGTAAATTGGCTTGGCGTATGAATGTGGAGGTGTTAGAACGTGAAATGCAACACATTTTAGCAGCACTTCCAACAGATGAAAATTTCACACCAACACTATTTATTCGCGGAAAACGTTCAGGTTATATTTTAGAAGAAGATTATTCTGATATTGAAACTGTTTTTCCTGATTCCACGTTTGAAACAATCGAAAATGCGGGACATTGGGTCCATGCGGAAGCACCTGACGAGTTTATCAATGCAGTTTTGGCCTTTTTATTGAGGTAATTACTTCGAAGTTAAAGTAAAATTTATTGGTACTACAGCGGTTGAACGTACAGTTGAGTTCCCAACCTTTGCTGGATTCCAATTGGGCATTGATTTAGCAATTCGAATGGCTTCGTCTTCACATTCTTTACAATTTTCTATTCCTTTTTGGACAACGATATTACTGACTTCTCCTTTTCCTGAAATAGTTAAACGAAGAACAACTTTTCCAGAAACAGTTCCTGCTTTAACAAGTTCAGGTAATATAATTGTATTAGCAATGAATTTTTTCAATTCTGGAATTCCACCAGGATAAGAAGCTTGCTCATCCACTTGACTGTAAACAAATGAATCGGGGAGGTGTAATTTAGAAATATGTAAATCAGATGCTTGTGCGTTTGAAATCGCGAAAAAACAAGAGCAAAAGAAGATGCTTAAATTTTTAAAAATCGTGTAGTGAACCATGACTGTGTTTTTATTTTAACAAAGCTACGGTCATTAGTGATAAAATAAAAACTGTTTACACACAAGAATCCGGCGTTTGCGTATAAAATCAGTTCAATTTAAACTGAACAGGTAATGTGAAAGTAGAATTTACAACTTTTCCTTCAACTTTACCTGGAGTCCAATTCGGCATTGCGAGAATGATTCGAACAACTTCTTTGTCGCATTCTGGACAATCTTGAACTCCTTTTAATATTTCCATAAAATTGATTTCACCATTTTGATCCACTATAAACTTAGCATAACACTTTCCTTCAACACCCATTTCTGCGGCTTCTTGAGGATAACGAATATTGTTTGCTAAATACGCTCGAGCTCCATTTATACCTCCTGGAAAATCTGCGGGTTCATCTACAATACAATACAAATCGTCTTTTGTATTTTGAGAAAGTGAGTTATCGTTACAAATTTTGATTTCGTTAATTCTTTTTTGTTCTTCTTCACTAAGTTTAAAAACTCCAGGAAAATAGTCGAAGTACGCGGCTGGAAAATTAGCTGGACCTTTTAATTTGAACTCATCTTTCAATTTTCCTTCTAAGTCAACTTTTTTAGAGAAAATAGATTTCCATTTGTTGGTTAATGTCTTTAATTCGTTATTGTAATCAAGCATTATTTTAATTAAAGAATCCATACGGTTTTCAAAACCTTGAATTTTTTCAATAGCTTTTGCGTGGCTGTAAATAGAGTATTCCAATGTTTTGTATTCTTTTTCGAGATAAGCAACAAGTTCTTTTTTAGGGACACCTGTTGTGTAATATCCATTCCAAGATTTAACTTTTTGTTGTGAAGAAATCATTTCTAGTCGAAGAGGTCTTGTTAATTTAAATGCTTCAGGTTTAGAAATACTATCAATAGATGGAAGTTCAAAACTGATTTCTTTGCTATTGATTTCAGCAAGAAATTCCTTAAATCCTTGTGCTGATCTATAAGAACGATAGTAGTTAGAATGCTTTTGAGAAACTTTCAAATATATGGAATCAAATTCATACCATTTTTCCATCATGTCAGAATTAGAATTCATGTATTCTCTTTCTAAGTTATAATACAAAGGACTTTTTTTATCAATATCATCGACGAGTTCCTTCGCTGTTTTTTGTGTAAAAGCGGAAAAAGTCAAAAGACTTGTGATAATGAAGATGATTTGTTTCATAGGATTAATCAAGTTTAAAAGGTACAGGAAGAGTAAAAGTCGAATGTACAGCCTTTCCATTTACTTTTCCAGGTATAAAATTCGGCATAGATTTTACAACACGAATTGCTTCTCGGTCACACTCAGGACAATCTTCAACACCACGTATAACTTTAACATTAGAAATAAACCCATTTTCAGAAACGATGAATTTCAAGTAACATTTTCATTCAATCCCCATATCAATTGCTGTTTGAGGATATTTTAAATTGTCTTTTATATATTTCTTTAATGCTTCTTGTCCACCAGGAAATTGAGCTGTTTCATCAACAACATCATAAATATAAGCTTCTTGAGCAGGGGGAGTGGTAGGTTCTTGAACAATTTCTGGTTCACTTCCAAAATATCCAAAATCTCCCTCATTACTTGTGCTTGATGCTGCTTCATTTGGTTCTCCTACAATCATAACTCGATCATAAATAGTTTTTTCTGGTTCCTTATCAGTGACAACTGGTACAATAAATTCATTTGATTTAGTTTTAGGTTTTTTGGGTGTAGGTTTTTTAACTCCTTCGGAAGTGTAATCTGGAAATGCTTCGGGAAAAACTTGGAAATATTCTTTTGAGAATCCTTTCGGACCATTCATTCTAAAGTTTTGCTCCGCTTTTGTGACTTCTTTTTCTAAATAATCGATTAACCAAGCTTTTGAATTAAGATCATTTTTTAACGTAGTCATTTCAGCTTCAATTTTAGACAAAATCGCTTCTCTTTCATTTAAAGCTTTTTCAAAAACTTCAATATTCATCTTTAAATTGTAAATATCAAGTTTAAGTTTATCAATTAAATTTTTATATATTATATTTTCAGACTTTACAGATAATTTCTTTTGTTTAAAACTTTCATCAATAACAGTGGCATCTAAGTAAGTTAACTTATTATTTTTTTCATGTTCTTTGAATTCGGTAATTAAAAGTTTAATTCCATTTACATCTGGAAATTCACCATTCGAAGCAACATTTGCATCTAGCTTTAATTGTTCAGAAACTTTAAATAAATGACCTATTTTATATTCACGTTCGAGGTAAATAGGATATAAATTGATGTATTCTACTTTAAATCCTTTTAAACGTTTAGAGCATGTAGCAATTTCGGAATTTAAAATAGTTTTCTCAGTGTATAATTGCTCCTGTTCTTTCTTTAACGATTCTAACTCAGTTTTTAAAAGTTCATTTTGTTTCTTTTTTGACTGTGTAAAAGAAACGAACGATAGTGTTATAAAACAGATGGTTAAAAGTTTGTTCATTTATTTTTTTAAATTTTCATTAAAACTAAATTCTAAATAAAACTGGCAACATCATTGTCTGACGTACTGGTTTTCTATCTATTTTGCCAGGTTCCCAATTCGGCATTAATTTAAGTACACGAACTGCTTCTGCATCACATTCAGGGCAATCCATAACTCCACGAACTACTTTTACATCTGAGACAATTCCTGTTTCTGAAACAATAAATTTTAAATAGCATTTTCCCTCTTTTTTGTTTTTAAGAGCACTTTCAGGATATTTAATATTTTCTTTAAAAAACTTCATTAATGCTTCTTGTCCGCCAGGAAATTGTGCAGGTTCATCTACTATATCATAAATTTTGACCTCTTCAGTTTTAGGAGGTAGAGGCGCTAATTCAGGTTCACTTGTAGTTACTTTTTCTTGACTAAAACTTGTTACTGTTAAAAGTAAACTTGCTAATAAAAGTATCTTTTTCATATTTCTAATTTAATTTTTAATTCTAGTTCTGATCTATTATCTTCACCATCGTTAAAATCGTAGCGATACCAACTAAAGGTTCATCTGTTTCGTCCAACATTTCCACTAACCATTTCACAACTCCGCGTTGAATCAATGTTTTTGGATCGTCTTCATTTGGTGTAACAT
>JBKDZA010000181.1:0-2010 GCA_046308455.1 Fluviicola sp. | reverse complement strand
TTATTTTCAATACTTTAATTTAAAAAACTAATTATTTATTTAATTTCTTCTTAATCGAATTGGATTTGAGGAACAGATTTTTTTTCAAGGTATGAATTCGAATAAATGATTTCATCGGCATAATGAATTGCTGTAATTTTTTCTCCTGTAGTATAAAATGAAATTGTCGACATGTGTAAAGTTCTTGCTTGTCAAATTTACAATTTTCGTAGCTTTATCGACATGAATTCGTTTTTATTTCCAAAAGAAGGTAGAAATACCATAGCTTATTATATCATTTCGTTAATTTCTATTTTTATTGGAACTTATATTATTGGGACTTCAATTGCTTTTATTCCAATTTCTATGAATGTTCCAATTTCTGAAATAAATAAAGGTGGTGACTGGACAATTTATTTTTCAAAAAATCAAAGTTTAGTGATCAATTTAATCCCTTTTTTTATGGGAGTTTTATGTGTGTTTTTAGCCGCATATTCAATTCTAAAAAGACCACTATTAAGTTTAATTACAAGTAGGTCAAAAATAGATTACAAAAGAGTAGGTTTTGCATTTGTACTTTTTTTCATTTTGCTGACTATTCAGAGTTTTATAAGTTTTATTATTGATCCTACTACGGTAAAGTATAATTTCTCAGGCGATCAATTTTTCTTACTGTTGATGATTGGACTTTTCGGTATTTCTTTGCAAACACTTTTTGAAGAATTATTGTTTCGTGGGTTTTTACTACAATTTGGTTCACTTTTGTTTAGAAAAGGTATTCTCGCCATTATTTCCAGTTCAATAGTATTTATGTCAATGCATTTTGCAAATCCTGAAGTGGAGAGATTAGGCTTAATAGCAATAGTTTATTACATTGTTTCAGGGGTTTTCGCTTCAATTATTGCAGTCATGGACGAAGGTTTTGAATTGGCATGGGGATTCCATTTTGCAAATAATTTCTTTGTTGTTGTATTATTTAATACTACTTGGGGAGCATTGCCAACAGATTCTTTGTTCTTAGATCTTTCAAAACCAGAAGCAAGTATTTACACCTTGATTTTTCCTCTTGTAACTTTCCCACTACTTTTATTCTTATTTAGCAGGAAATACAAATGGGAAAACTGGAAAAGTAAGTTGTTCTAGTCGTCGATTTTTTCTACTTTTAAACTTTAATTAGTACATGCTTGAAATAAACGAAATAACTAAACGATACAACCGAAAATTGGCCTTGGATGAGGTTAGTTTAACTATTCAATCGGGTGAGATTTTTGGTCTACTTGGTCCAAATGGAGCGGGAAAAACGAGTCTTATTCGCATCATCAATCAGATTGTTCAAGCCGATAAAGGTACAATCCGTTTCAAAGGAGATTTGTTGCAACAAAAACATTTGTCTGAAATTGGATATTTACCTGAAGAAAGAGGTTTGTACAAATCCATGACTGTTGAACAACACGCTTATTTTTTAGGACAATTACGCGGAATGACAAAAAAAGATGTCAAAACTGCATTGAATTATTGGTTGGAAAAATTTCAAATCGAATCGTGGAGATCGAATAAAATTGAGCAACTTTCTAAAGGAATGGCTCAAAAAGTGCAATTTATTTGTACTGTATTGCATGAACCACAATTGTTGATTTTAGATGAACCATTTTCAGGTTTCGATCCGATAAATGTGGAATTAATTCAACGAGAAATTACCGAAATGAAACTGAAAGGTAAGACGATTTTGATTTCAACACACAATATGAAAAGTGTGGAGGAATTGTGTGATCGTGTTGCTTTGATTCATAACTCGAAGAAAATCATCGAAGGAAAAGTTTCTGAATTACAAGAACAAAGTAAAGCAGGCGAATATGCAGTTAAATTCAGAGGTTCGATTATTGCTTTTGTAAATGCACTTTGGACTGGTTTTGAATTGGTAGACAAAGAAGTTTTGGGAGATGATTTATTTGTCGCGAAATTAAAAATGCGCGGAGAATCAACATTCGAAGATTTATTGAAAGTGTTAATGGGACAAGTGAAAATTATTGG
>JBKDZA010000180.1:0-4444 GCA_046308455.1 Fluviicola sp. | reverse complement strand
GTTATGTTGAGCTCGATGATGTAATTTGAAATGTCTGAAGGTTAGATAGAATCTATCGTCATAAGTAATTAAAAAATCATTCTCGCCATATTCATTAAATATTTTATTTTCTTCTCGTCCATTATAAATCGTCAAGTATTTATCCATATCGGAAAATACTAACTCATCATTAATTCTGTTAATCGTATTTGCGCTTATTCCAAAGAAAATTTTGACTTTACTTGGGTCTAATTTTTTATCAGTTTTAACTTCAGTGGTGTTCGCATTCCAAATGACGTAATAATGTTTGTTTATGTAGAAAAGTCCCCAAACACTTAAACAACCAAATATAGTAAGAAGGATTAATGTTTTTTGACTTTTTTTCATGAGGTTGGCTTATTAAATACAACTAATTTCTTTGCGAAAAAACTAGAAAAACTTATTAAAGCTAGTCCACACACAAATTTGAAGACATATTGATAAGCTCCTGAAAACGGATCGTCACTTTCTAGTTTCATTCCAAACTGTTCAACTAATAATTGTAGGAAGGAAAATAAATCAGCTAGTGAATTAATCAATAAAATCAACCCAGCAACGACAAATGCAAATTTTAATAATGCATATTGATCCAAATTATTCATTTCAATCTTAGCTTCAGTTAGTTGATCTTTTTTGGTTATTATATTCACTAAATAATTTGATTTAAATATCAATAAATACTGAAGAAATAAGATTAACACAAAAGGTAAGCCAACAGAAAGAAGGATATATTGAATTTCCTCTTTTGAGTCAAGGTATAAAATTATTATTAATTGATTGATTAGAGGAAATAGATAGGTAAACAAATAAATCCCCAATAATTTCAGTGCAATATCTAAGATGGTTTCTTTTTTCATGATTCAAATATAATAAACGTTTCAGCAGGTTTACAAATCAGCTGTGCGGTACTTTTTTACTTATCTATAATTTTATCATCAGAATTTACATTCGTTTTATTAGTAAAATACTCGGCTAATTTATTTGAATTAACCACCAAAATAATTGATGTAATTAAAAATAAATTGAAAGAGATAAAATCATCATCTATGAGTGCATTTTTTATATTTCTCGATTTCAATAAACTCGTAACCACATCTTTCAACTCATAAATTGAATATGTGAAAATAAAAATTCCTACAACAATAAAAGTTAGGCGATATAAATGATTCACACCTATAGTTAAATTCACTATCTCATTTCTATTACTATCTGATTTCAATAATAAATTAATAATCCATCTAGTTTTGAATAATAAGAAATAAACTATCAAAGCGTAAAATACAATTTCAAAACCGATTGAAAAATATACTTCAGAAAAGCCTTCTCCTCCAGAATATATACTAATAGATCCTTTATTAGATTTAGAAAATAAAAATTTTGAAAAGACAATTTTAATCAGACCTAAAAGAGAATAAACAATATATTGACTCAAATAAATCCCTAGTAATTTCAACGCAATTTCGAAGATGGTTTCTTTTTTCATGATTCAAATATAAAAAAAAAAACATCCTTTGGAAAACCAAAGGATGTTTGAATATCTGTAAGTTACGAATTAACGTTTTGCAAACGGTTCGTCAGAAACAGTTAATTTTTTACGACCTTTACGACGACGAGCAGCCAATACTTTTTGACCGTTTTTCGTTGCCATTCTACTGCGGAAACCGTGTTTGTTTCTTCTTTTTCTAACTGACGGTTGAGACGTTCTTTTCATGATTCTATTTCTTTGTTGCGAATTTCAATAATAACTGAACTTTCTCTGTTCAGGGGTGCAAATATACGTACTTTTTGGAAAAAATCAAGTGTTCATACATTTTTTTTACACTTTTCCATCTTCTTCCTAATTCTAAAGCGTAAATTTGTATCTCAATTAGATAACAAATAAACACAAATGCTGCGTCCAAAACAAGTAAATAAAGAAAAAATTACGCTTACCAAAGATAGTTATTCCAAAGCAAGACGCATTTTTCAATACCTCAAGCCTTACAGAACAGAATATTCAATCGGTTGGATTTTCCTTGTGCTTTCTACATCGATTGGTTTGGTCTTCCCTATTCTACTCGGTCAATTGCTTGGCGCTGGTGGCCAAACGAAAACCTCAATGGCCGAAGCAATTAAATTAATTGACCTTTCAAATATCAATACTGTTGCTATTGCATTGTTTATTTTATTCGGTGCTCAAGCTATTTTTAGTTATTTCCGTGTGGTTTTGTTTACAAATGTCACTGAAAAAACGTTGCGTGATTTACGTGCGGATGTTTTCAAACGTTTGATTTATCTCCCAATGGATTTCTTCAATAAAACAACTGTTGGTGAATTGACAAGTCGTTTATCATCTGATGTAACACAAATTCAAGAAACACTTAGAACTACTGTCGCTGAGTTTTTTCGTCAATCAATTATGATCGTTGGAGGAATTATCGCGATGCTTTTTATTTCTTGGAAATTGTCCCTAATCATGTTGGCTACTGTTCCAATTATTACAATTGTAGCAGTTTTATTTGGGAAATACATTCGTCGATTGTCTAAAGAAGCCCAAGATCAAACTGCAAAAGCCAATTCAATCGCTGAAGAATCCTTAAGCGGAATTACAAATGTGAAAGCTTTTACAAATGAAATGTATGCGTTTAAACGTTTTTATTCAGCAATTGAAGAAATCAGAGCATTAAACGTGAAAAGTGGTTTGTGGAGAGGTTTATTCATCTCTTTCATGGTTTTCTGTATGTTTGGTGCAGTTGTATTCATTATTTGGCAAGGTTTATTAATGACTCAAGGTCCAAATCCAACTTTAGCAACTGGAGATTTGTATTCATTTTTAATGGTAACATTATTGATGGCAGCAAGTATTGGTTCACTTCCAGATTTTTACTCAAGTATTCAAAAATCTATTGGAGCAACTGAAAAATTGATGACATTAATTTCTGAAGTTTCTGAGAATGATATCCATAAAGGGAAAGAAAAACCAGTAATTACGGGAGAAATTGAATTCAGAAATGTACACTTCTCGTATCCACAACGTGCAAACATGGTAGTTTTGGATGGAATTAACTTTTCAATTAAAACCAATCAAACGTTAGCATTAGTTGGAACTTCTGGAGGTGGAAAATCGACAATTGCTTCTCTTGTATTGAATTATTACCAAGCACAAGAAGGTGAAATCTATTTCAATGAAATGCGCCAAGAACTAATTGATTTGGAGTATTTACGTCAACAAATCGCAATTGTACCACAAGAAGTCATCCTTTTTGACGGAACTATTTACGAAAATATTCTGTTTGGAAATCCAACCGCTAGCAAAGAAGAAGTGATTGAGGCATCCAAAAAAGCCAATGCATTTACTTTCATTGAACAATTCCCAGAACAATTTGAAACACCGGTTGGAGATCGAGGAATTCAGCTTTCTGGTGGACAAAAACAACGAATCGCAATTGCACGAGCAATTTTGAAAGATCCAGCGATTTTGATTTTAGATGAAGCTACATCCGCATTAGATGCTGAATCTGAAAAAGTGGTACAAGAAGCCTTGGATAATCTAATGAAAGGTCGAACTTCAATTGTTATTGCACATCGATTGAGTACTATTCGAAACGCTGATAAAATCTTAGTGATTCAAAATGGAAAAGTTGTAGAATCTGGAATTCATACAGATTTATTAGCGAAAGAAGGAATTTATTCAGATTTAGTTCGCCTTCAATTAAGTTAGTTTAATTGACTTTTCGTACATTAGAACGAACAAATTACGGTACTTAAGACTTCTATGAGATTCTTTCAATCATTCTTTCTAATTTTTGGCTTTTCATTTTCATGTTTTGCTCAAAATCAATTGATGATAAATGAAGTTTCTCAAGGACTAAGTGGCGTTAAAGAATATGTTGAATTTGTCGTTGCTGGGACTTTGAGCTGTGAAGAAAATGCAAATACACTTGATTTAAGAGGAGTTATATTTGATGACAACAATGGCTATTTCGCAACTGGAAGTGGAACTGGAATTGCTTCTGGAGCTGTTCGTTTTGCTTCAACCCCACTCTTTCAAGCAGTTCCAACAGGAACTATAATTGTAGTTTTCAATGATTCTGATCCAAATCCTTTAATTCCACCTATCGATTTATCACTTACAGATGGAAATTGTCGACTCATCATTCCTGTTTCATCTAATTTATTGGAATGGCAAACAGAAACTCCAACAACAAGTAGCACAAGTTATACAGCAAGCTCTTGGACAACTGGAGGATCTTCGTGGTCTCCACTTGGAATGGCAAATTCAGATGATTCTTTTCAAATCCGTAGTAATACATTAGATGCAACACCTGATCATTCAGTCAGCTGGGGAAACAACACCACAAATAGCATTATTTATTTCCCATCAGCTGGAGGAAAAGTCTTTTCGTTTACCAATAATTTCAGCAATGATTTCAACACACAAGTTAAT
>JBKDZA010000179.1:0-2741 GCA_046308455.1 Fluviicola sp. | reverse complement strand
CTTAAGTCAACGTGCAGAAGCCGCAGAGACTAGTATCGAAGTGGATCGAAAAATAATGGAAATCAATTATTTCGGAACGGTGATTTTAACAAAAGCTGTTTTACAACAAATGCGCAAGCAAAAATCCGGACATTTAATTGCGATTTCAAGTATTGCTGGAAAATTTGGATTCTATCTCCGTTCAGCTTATTCTGCTTCAAAACACGCCTTACATGGTTTCTTTGAAAGCTTGCTCTTAGAAGAAGCCAGAAACAATATTTCGGTAACTATTGCATGTCCTGGGAAAATCAATACACCGATTTCTATGAGTGCTTTGGTTAAAGATGGTAAATCTCATGGCGAAATGGACCACAACCAAGCAACGGGAATGCCAGTTGATGAATGCGTCAGACAATTGCTTTCAGCTGTAGATAAGAAAAAGAAAGAAGTTTTGATCGGAAACAAAGAAATTAAAGCGGTCACATTGAAGCGCTATTTCCCGAAGTTATTTTGGAAAATCATCTCGAAACAAAGCGCTACTTAAAAATTATCAATGCAAAATTGAAAATTGAAAAATCAGAAAACATTAAAGCATAAAAAAAGTGAAACAATCAAGCTTCACTTTTTATTATTTTTTTCAATTATGAACAATCAAAGTCTTTAAAAAGTATAATTTCAAATATTTAATTAAGACATTTAATAATTGAACATTCATAATTGATAATTAACTAAACATGTTTCTCATACGTTGAAAAAATCCTTTCTCTTCATTTGTAGGATTCGGCTTAAAGTTTTCGCTTTCACGCAATTTCTCAAGGATTTCTTTTTCCTCTTTCGAAACTTTCTTCGGTGTCCAAACATTGATGTGAATGAATAAATCACCATGTCCATATCCTTGAAGAATTGGTAAACCTTTTCCTTTCAAGCGTAAAACACGTCCACTTTGAGTTCCTGGATCTACTTTTATTTTCAATTTCCCACTAACTGAAGGAACTTCAATTGATTCTCCTAATACAGCATCAACAAAATTCACATACGCATCGTAATGTAAATGTTCCGATTCTCTGCGTAAGTCTTCGTGTTCTTGCTCTTCAATCACAACGATTAAATCACCTGGGATTCCATTGAATGGTCCAGCATTTCCTTTTCCAGAAACACTTAATTGCATTCCTTCCTCAACTCCTGCAGGAATATCGATTTCGATAACTTCTTCTTGACGTTTCAATCCTTGATTGTCTGAATCGGCTGGTTTTTTGTCAATCATTTTACCAACTCCTTGACAGGTATGACACGCACTTTGTGTTTGCATGGCACCCAAGAATGTTTGCGCAACACGAGTGATTCGTCCAGTTCCGTTACAAGTTGTACAATTTTTGTAGGTAACTCCATCAGCATTCACCAATTTGTTAACCTTGATTTTTTTCGTAACACCTTCAGCAATTTCTTCAAGTGTTAATTTCATTTTCACGCGTAAATTGGTTCCTCTAACAGAACGTTGACCGCCGCCTCGAGATCCACCAAAACTACCACCAAATGCTCCACCGAAAATATCACCAAATTGTGAAAAGATATCGTTCATATCCATTCCACCGCTTCCACCAAAACCGCCACTCATACCAGCATGTCCATACTGATCGTAACGTGCTTTTTTCTCAGCGTTTGACAATACTTCGTATGCTTCAGCAGCTTCCTTGAATTTTTCTTCTGCAACTGCATCATCTGGATTTTTGTCAGGGTGATACTGTAATGCTAATTTACGGTAAGCTTTTTTGATCTCACTTTCAGAAGCACTTTTTGAAACTCCTAATACGTCGTAATAATCTCTTTTACTCATTTTTGAGTGTCTATTTTAGTTTCCAACAACAACTTTAGCAAAACGAATTACTTTTTCATTTAAGTAATATCCTTTTTCTACGTCATCAATAATTTTTCCTTTTAAATCTTCACTTGGTGAAGGAACATTTGCAATGGCTTCATGTAATTCTGAATCAAAAACTTCACCTTTTGCATTCATTTGTTTCAAGCCTTTTCCTTCCAAAATATTTTTGAATTTGTTGTGAATTAAGTTAAATCCTTCTTTCACAGCAGTAATATCTTCTACTTGTTCATTGTTTGCAATTGCACGTTCGAAATCGTCCAAAATCGTAAGCATATCCTTTAATACAGATGAAGAAGCTGTTGAAATTAAATCTAACTTTTCTTTGTTCGTTCGTTTTCTGTAATTATCAAATTCAGAATACAAACGCAAATATTTGTCATTCAATTCAGCCAATTTTTTCTCAGGAGTATCTACTTCAGGTGCTGACGTATTGTCAGTCTCTGTCGAAGTTTCATTAGTTGTTTGATTCGTTTCAGTAGTTTCATTTACTGTTTCATTCACTTTATTCTCTTCGTTCACAGTTTCATTTGTTGACTTTTCTTCTGACATGATGCTATTTTTTTCGAATTAGCTTTCAAGAACTTTGCCATAAGGCATTTTTAGACAATCTGTCATATTTTCTGACAATTTATTCCCATTTCTAAAGAATGTGGAAAGACATAAGAATTTCACAATAATATGGTATCTTTGCACCTTAAATTCGATTTTATGTTGCGTATTTTTCGCGATGCACTTTTATTACTTCTGTTCTGGATAATTTGCTTCGATATTCATCGAATTTTATTTTCATTTCAACACTTCTCTAAAGTTTTTCAAGCTGGATTTTTTGATTGGTTTTTTACGTTCATTTATTCCATTCGATTAGATTTAGCAACAGCTTCGG
>JBKDZA010000178.1:0-6774 GCA_046308455.1 Fluviicola sp. | reverse complement strand
TCGTATCAACCTTTTGTTCTTTAAAACCAGAGTGCATAATGATTCACTTCTCCCTTTCTCAATCAAGATTTATTCATTCTCGAATTTACAAATTAATATTTTGCAAGTCTAAAGGAGTTCTGTTGTTGCTTATTTTAGTCACGAGAGTAAGTCAGAAAAAAACAATACGCTAATTTATTCGTTGATTGCAGTTTCTTTTATTTCAACAATTCTAAGTTTTTACTTGGAGTATTTTCTGGTGTTCGCCTTGTTTACTTTCTTGTTGAATATTCTGCTAACTATCTTACTAGTTCCGAAAATAAAAAAAGTGTTTTATGCCCGCTCAACTTGGTTTATCGTTGTTGAGTTATTGATGATTCCAGTAGGAATATTGTCATTAACTCCTGAAATTCAACGTTGGGAGAAAAGTGAAAAGGTGTAAAGTTTGAGTGATGGATTTTCGTTAAATTTGAACTTAACGAAATCTCTTTTCAATAAATTAATTTCAAGGAATTACATCAAAAAAATATGATTGAACTAAAACCCTTTACGGAAAGTGATTTTGAAACCTTTAAAAGTTGGATAAACTCTGTGGAGGAATTGTTTCAATTTGCAGGACCTTTGTTTTCGTTTCCGGTTACAGACGAACAGTTGTTGAATTACATTCGAATGAGTGACAAAAAACCGTATAAAGTAATTCTCAAAGCAACGAATGAAACAGTTGGACATTGTGAACTCAATTATGAAAACGGAAATCATCGTTTGTCACGTATTTTAGTTGGAAACAAAAACCTCCGTGGACAAAAAATCGGGGAACACATTGTTCGTGAAATGGTTCGTTTGTTTTTCGAAGAGCCAAAAGTACAAGAAGTAGATCTCAATGTCTTCGATTGGAACAAAGGCGCGATCAAGTGCTACGAGAATGTGGGTTTTCGAATCAGACCCGAATTGACAGATACATTGGAAGTAAACGGCGCTGTTTGGACGCGGTTGAATATGGTGTTGACACGGGAAATGTTTTATAACTAATTATGATTTTATAAATATGTATATCTCTAGAAATGGATTGATTGAACTAAGAATTGTTGGTTATGAAGAGCCAAATAATGGAAGAGAATTACATGTCGCTCAATTATTTGTAAATCAAAAAGACCAGTCAAAAGAATTCTTTAAAAATGGATGGAATAGATTAAATTTTAATCTTCAAGAATTTCAATTCGAATCAGAAAATTCAGAATTTGTTTTTATTCCGGCTGAAGGAAGTAGTTTTATTATTAATTTGAAAACGTTTGAATTAACATACATTCCATATAAATCAACTTCAACAGCTTTATTTTTAAAAAATGAATTTCATGATGATAAATTGTCTGTTTACTATCGTGACGAAACTATAGAAATTGAACTAAAATAAATTTCTAATTTCAACTGTTGCAAAATATGCAACAATTGCATTAGCAGGAAAACTTAAATGGTTGATTACTTTAAACAAATTAGAATACAAATACACAAAAAAATGAAATTTAAATATTTTGAAAATCCCGAAAGCTTTTCAGTAATTTCTGATGAGAACGTTTGTTGCGATTTATGTAATAAAGAAAAGATATGTTTTGAAGCTGATTTGTTTTATGGAGAAGATGAAATCGATTTCATTTGTCCAGAATGTTTACAATCAGGCGCTTTAAAAAATAAAGATATTACAACTTGTGAGGGAGATATCTCTGAATTGAAAAGACAAATAAAGAACAAAAATCAACACTTAAGTGACCAAGAAATTCATGAGTTGGCTGTAATCAAAACAAGTGAATTAGAAACAACAACACCGAAATTAATTACTTGGCAAGATTGGTTTTGGCCCTGTTCTGTGGGAGATTATTGTGCGTTTATTGGATACGGTTCAAAAGAGTTTTATCAATCTTTATCAAATTCAGAATCTGTAAAACAGTTTTTTAGTGATTCTATTTATTTTTCTCAAAAAGAGGAGTCAGATTGTAATTATTTGTGGGATGAGGTTCTACCCGAAAAACCAATCAAAAATTACCATCAAAGCGAAGACTATGGAACATTGTTTTATGTATTTAAATGTTTACACTCAGATAAAATTGTAACTGTTTGGGATTGTGATTAACTTTAATCAAAATGAAAAAACCCATTAAACAAAGAAACTATTTTCTTTTATCAGTTTTGATACTTTTTATTTTTTCTTGTAATTCAAAAAATGACGCAAGAAAGGAGTTGGAAAATTTTGTAGAAACAAGTGAAATAATCAACGAAGGTTATGAAAAAGTTGCAGCTGATTTGTATAAAGATACAGCTGGAACTATCTATTTTAAAACCATTGATCGAAGTGCAATCGATGCAATTAAAATGTACTATAATCCTAAATTGATTTTTGATACAATCATTAACGGTGACACTGTTCGTGTTGAAAAAGAAATCAAGCATGTCGTTGATGTTGAAACATTTGTACACTATAAAAAAGTAAATCTTACAACGTTTTACAAAGATAAAAACCACCACTATTATCACAGAGAACAAGCCGACGGGGGAATATTACATTGTTTTAAATAAATTGCTCTAAATTTTATCAACTTATTACTTCTAAAATAGTGGATTTGTATCCTTTAATCCGTAATTTGTTGCATCCTTTATAACCAAAAACAAAGCAACTTTGCAACAGAAAATAAAAAATTCTTCTATCGAGGCTTTTTGATAATTGAAAGTAACGCTGAGAGAAGGATTTTAAAAAAAATGAAAATTATGAATGAAATTGATAAAACAAAACCCGTTTTAGTCACTGGAGCAAACGGATACGTAGCAAGTTGGTTGGTAAAGAAATTATTGGACGATGGTTTAACTGTTCATGCAGCTGTGCGTAATCCAAACGATGCTTCTAAAATTCAACACTTGAAAGATTTGGCTGCGAATTCGAAGGGGAAAATTGAGTTTTTTAAAGCAGATTTGTTGACTCCCGGTTCCTACAAAGAGGCAATGGAAGGATGTGAATTGGTTTACCACACTGCTTCACCTTTTATTACTTCTGTGAAAGATCCTCAAAAAGAATTGATTGATCCAGCTGTGAATGGTACAGCAAATGTCTTGAATTCAGCGAATGAGGTGGAATCTGTGAAACGTGTCGTTGTAACAAGTAGTTGTGCTGCAATTTACACCGATGCAATTGACACAGTAAACGCTCCTGGAGGAAAATTGACAGAAGAAGTGTGGAATACAACTTCATCGTTGGAGTACCAACCCTACTCATATTCTAAAACTTTGGCGGAGAAAAAAGCATGGGAAATCAATCAACAACAAAGTAGGTGGGATTTGATTACGATCAACATGAGTTTGGTGTTGGGTCCGGATTTGAACATCAAAAATTCAACTACAGAAAGTGCAAACATCCTGAAAATGTTGGGCGATGGACAAATGAAAATGGGTGCACCAAAAATGGGAGTTGGAGTTGTGGATGTACGTGATGTAGCTGAAGCACATTTTAGAGCTGGGTACACACCTAGTGCTCACGGAAGATACATTACTTCTGCACACAATTCAGATTTCTTAGAATTAGGAACAGTTTTACATCCAAAATACGGCGACAAATATCCACTTCCGAAAAAAGCGCTTCCAAAATGGTTGGTGATGATTGTTGGTCCGATGATGAATAAATTATTGACGCGTCAGTTTATCCGAAACAACGTAAACGTTCCGTGGAATGCAGACAATTCGAAAATCAAAAAAGAATTGGGAATGACTTTCAGACCTTTGAAAGAAACAATGGAAGAATCTTTTCAGGTATTGATTGACTCAGGAATATTGAAGAGTAAAAAGTGATTGGGCAATAGAGAAAAGGGAATAGGCATTAGTTGACGATTAATAGAAATTATGGATAGTGTACATTCAATAAAAAACATTTCTGAATTGAATCAGTTATTGAATCAAGACAAGACCAAGCACCCATTGCTTTCTGTGGTTGATTTTTCAAAAGTGGAACATTACGGAAAAGAGGAAGGAAGAATGTCAGCAGATTTTTATACGCTGATGTTCAAATCGCATTGCCACAACAAGATAAAATACGGTAGAGAGTTTTATGATTTTCAGGAAGGAACCTTGATTTGTATCGCACCGAATCAGGTCATAACACTTGAAAAAGAAGACGGAAATAACAAAGATGCAATTGGTTGGGGTCTGTTTTTTCACCCAGATTTATTGCGAGGAACTGCATTAGGTGCGCGAATGAAAGACTTTACGTTTTTCTCCTACGAAATGAACGAAGCCCTGCATTTATCCGACAAGGAAAAACAAAATTTAGCAGAAATTGTCGCAAAAATTGAAAGTGAACTGAATGAAAACATTGATCAACATAGTCAGGTTTTATTGGTGAACACCTTGGAATTGTTGTTGAATTATTGCGCGCGGTATTACGACCGACAATTCATTACACGCAAGAATACGAATAGTACGGTTTTATCTAAATTTGAAAACATTTTAACAGAATACTTTGCTTCGGGTAATTTGAAAGAAAACGGTTTACCTTCGGTTAAATATTGTGCCGATAAAATTTTTCTTTCACCCAATTATTTGAGTGATTTGTTGAAAAAAGAAACAGGTAAAAACTCACAAGAACTCATCCATTATCAATTGATAGAATTGGCAAAAAACACTTTGCTTTCTACAGATTTACCTGTCAGTCAAATCGCGTATGATTTGGGTTTTGAGTATCCGCAGTATTTTAGTAAGTTGTTTAAAAACAAAACTGGTATGACGCCAGGAGAGTTTAGAAGTTTAAATTAATATTCTTCTTACTTACCTCAGACTTCTTTTCCAAAAGGAAAAGTATTCGTCTTCATTCAGAAAACTGAACTCTTTCAATGTCAAAAAAGTTAAATTCATTAGTTAAAATTTTACAAAACATGCCATTCGACGCCCTGAAAATTAGAAATATTGAATATCTTCGAAGCGAGAGAATGTATAAACTTTATAAGTAATTTTTAGTCATTAATTGTATATGTCATCTTTAGGAATCATACTCGTTTTTGCAGTCGTTGGAGTTGCTATCTTCTTAATTGTTCGTCAACAAAACGGTGGCAAGCAAGAGTCGGTTTATTTTGACATCGACCACAAATATGCCGAAGAGAAAGCTAGAAAGCAGAAGGAAGTGGACCGCATTTTGGATAAAATCAGTAAGCGTGGTTTGGATAGTTTGTCGGATGGAGAGAAAGCGACGTTGGAAGAATTTCGGAAAAAATAGATTTTATGATAAATTACAAAACCCCTATTCAAGTTTTTATTTCCTTATTTTTTATTCTAGGGTCTAAAAAACTTTTTTCTCAAGATTTGAACAATTATAATTTAATCAAAGAATTAAAAGTTAAAAGTGAAATCATTTATAAATCTGGAACCTTTAATGATACAATAATTAAAAAGTACGATGAGTTTGGAAGATTAACTTATTTTAAATCAAATGAAGAAACAGATTCTATTTTTTACAAAAAAAGAACTAGTATTAAAAAAATTTATGAGAATAGCTATTCTCCAGTAATTCAAACAATTGAAACAAGGGATAGAAATGATAATATTACATTTTTTGAATATTCAAGTTTTAATTATGGCTCAACATCTATTTCAACATCAATTCATAAATATAAAGGAGATAGATGTTATAAGTCCGAATTTTATGTGAATGGCAAAATTACCAACACAATGTATTGGGAGAAAGAAATTCAAAACGACAACATAAAGTATTATGAAAATGATTCTACTTATTCTTACAGCTTAAATAATGATGAGGTTTTTCACTTTTATTCTCCAAACTACAAAAAGAGAGAATTAGGTATGTTGGCTTTTAATGATAATGGACAAATAATCCATTCTTATAACTATGTTAATTATAAAAAAAATGAGGTTAGAACGTACATAAGAGAATATGATATCGAGAATAAAACTTTTACTGAAATAATCAATTATGAGTATTTTAATGAAAATGGATTGATTTTTAAGTCAATAGATAACATTTTAAATATTACTGAAACTCACTATTATGAGTTTTATTGATTTTTCAAATATTACGTCTAAAAAGCAACTCCAAATCTAATTATTCCAAATGCAGTTCCCTCTGAACTAATGTTTTTTACTTTATCAATAAAAATTCCATTAGGGTCATCCGGAATTTCTTCGTTCACTTTAATTTTAACTGATAAAGCCGCAATATTCCAAGCAAGTCCCCAAAATGCATATGAATGCTCGTTTATTTGAATGAAATAATCAAATCCAAAATAAGCGCAAAAACCTATTTTTAAAAAACTTACATTACGTGTTCCAATAATTGGTTGATTGATTAAACCATTTTGATTTATACTTTCAATATTTATGTATGAATTTAAATTTTTATCGAGTTCAACATAGTTGTATTTTGTTTTGCTAAAGCCTAAAATCCCGTAACAACCATTATTCATTTGAATTCCATTGTGACGATTTTTCTTGTAACGTAATTTATGTTGATTCTCAATTCCAAATTTCAATGAAGTGTTAGTCGTTCCTTGTCCAATTGCTAAAAGTCCAACGGTTGAATCTGATATTTGATTTACTTTTAAATCCGTATAGTTTATCAAAGGATTTCCAAAGCTTGACACATCCATTCCAACGAGAAAATAACGTGAGTTAATTAGGGTCTGCTGAAAAAGTATAACTCTTTGATTTTATTGAGTTAACAGTTAATTTTGCAGGATCAAGTGCAAGGAAAAATGAAAAAAGCATCAAAAAACCGTGCATCTCGTCCAAAATATGTGAGTACTAATCAGC
>JBKDZA010000177.1:0-53652 GCA_046308455.1 Fluviicola sp. | reverse complement strand
CTTTGATTTCTTGATCAATTAATATTGATTTCACACGTTCTGGATTTGTTTTTGAGAGTTGTCTTAATGACCATCCAATTGCTTTTTGAATATAAAATTCGTTATTGGTTTTATATTGATGAATTAAATCCTCTAAAAGTTCCGTGTCAACTTCATTTTTATACTTTAATTGAAAGATTAAACTGGATCGATGTAACCAGAAATTATCGTCCGAACGCCAATCTTTTAGAATAGGTTGAAATTCTTTTGGGAAATATTTAATCCATTCTCCTAATACATTTGATGCAATAGAGTCAACAGAATCCCACCAAGATTTTTGAATGATTAGTTTTTCAAGTTGGAAAATATCGGTTGATGTAAAACTTTTTTTCTTCCAAGAATTCATCCAATCGATTGCAAAATACTGCCACTCTCGCTCTTCTTTTGCCCAACATTCAATAATGAAATCCCAGCGTTCAGAAACTGGGATTTCATTTATTTTCGGATAAAATTGTTTTTGAATTTCTTTTCTTTTTTGTGATTGAATCCCATAAAACGAAAATCTATTGCGCATGTAGGCACTACATTTCAACGCATACTCTGGATTTGCATGCAATTGGAACTGTTCTTCAATTTCTTGAATAAGCTGTAGCATGAATTAATCGTCTAGTTCGTTCAAATCGAACGTGAAAACTGAATGCTTCTTCTCGTTGTTGTTATTAGTAGAAACGCATAAGTCCTTTAATTTTCCGTCTTTCAAGCTATACACTAAACCATGAATTTCAGGGAATACTCCAAGTTCCCATTCTTCTTGAATAAATGAGATTTTCATTAAATTTCGTACTTGTTCAATTACATTTAATTCAACTAAACGATTTCCACGTTGGTGTTCATCTTGAATTGCTGTTAATTCATGTTCATATTTATCGTATACATTCTTAATGTTGACCAACCAATTGTCTAAAAAGCCAAAAGATTTGTTACTCATAGCGGCTAAAACTCCTCCACATCCGTAATGTCCAACAACTAAAATGTGTTTGATTTTAAGGTATTTTACTGCATAGTATACAACACTTAATAAATTCATGTCGGTATTACCAACTTGATTTGCGATGTTACGTTGTACGAAAATACTTCCAGGAGGAAGGTTTACAATTTCATTCGCTGGAACACGACTATCAGAACAGCCTATCCATAGGTATTCTGGTTGTTGTCCGTTTGCTAAATTATTAAAAAATGCAGGGTCTTTTTCAATCATTGATTGTACCCATTGTTCGTTTCCTTCGAAAATTTCTTTCATGATATTTGAGTTTTTTTGAGTTTTTTAAAAGTATATTTTACAATAGTATAAATTATTAATGCAGAAAGAACTCCAGTTAAAAAATCTGTAACAGGAACCATTACTGCTGTATAGAGCATCATTGAGAACTCAAATTTACCTAAGTGTTTAATTTCTTTGATTTCTGATATTTTTATCATATTACTCGCAACCCAAACTAAAATTCCACCAATACAAGCCATAGGAATTAGTTCAAGGTATTGAGCTAAATAAAATGCCAATACAAGTTTTAATATTGCTTTAAAGTATCCTGCTAATGGAGTTTTGGCACCAGCTTTTATACTTGTTGCAGTTCTAGCTAAAGCTCCTGTACATGGAAATCCTTGGACAAGAGGAGTGATAATTTGAACCATTCCTTGTCCAAAGAATTCTTTATCTGCATTAAAAGGTGTTTTTTTATTGTTTGCCAATTTATCTGCCATAGATGAACATAACACACTTTCTACACCAGACACAAATACAATAGAAACAACAAAATAAATAATATCTAAAACAACACCCCCATTCATATTTGGTAAAATAGGTAATTGAAGTTGAAAAAAGTTGTTAGGGATAGAACCGTATAAATCTTTTACAAGAATGATATTTTTGTCAGCTAATAAAGTTGCAGATAAAATTGTAGCAATTAACATCGCAATTATAGGTCCTGGAATAAAAATAGATATCTTGATGAGATATTTAGCTAGAACAAAAGTTATAATTCCCAAAAGAACAGACCAAAAATTAATGACATGTAAATTACCAAAAGCTAGTTTCATATTGTGAAAAAAACCACCTTTAATATCTTCATCTTGTCCTAAAAATTCTTTAAAATTTTCTATACCTAAAATGTCTTCAACATTAGTTAATGCAATTGAAATTGCAATTCCAACTGTAAATCCAACAATAATTGAATTCGGAACAAGTTTGGCATATTTACCAAATCCAGCTATCCCCATTATTATTAGTATAATACCTGATATTATTGATACAAGAACTAAAAATCCATGGGCAGTTTCAAATTCACCACCACTAGCTGGTCCATATTTTGCAATTAAAGCTGCTATTACTGGAATAAATGCAGCTGTTGGACCATAAACTTGATATTTGGATCCTCCAAAAGTTCTACCAACTACACAAGCTAATGCTCCAGCAATGATACCATGTTCTGGTCTCATTCCCATTGCCATAGCAAAACCCATTGCCATTGGAATTGCAGTCACAGCAACAATTAGTCCAGCACTGAAATCTTGGTAAACAGTTTTGAGCCAATTCTCTTTTGTTAAATCCTCCCACCTAGAGTCAAAAAAGGTAAAAAATAGTTTTATTCTTCCTAAAGCAGAAGTTGGATTTGATTTATTCATGATTTATTGAATTGTGAATATTTATTTAAAATATTCAATTGTTAAAGATAAAATTTTAAACTATAAAGTAAATAAAATCAATAGTTTGATGATTTTATTTTAGCGATAGAATTCTGGAGGAGAAAAAGGTGGGTTTGATAATGAAGATAGAGGTTTACCAATCGATTTTATAGGATGAATTCTAATTTGATTAACACTTGATTCTGTTTGAATGTTAAAGTCGAAATCATCTTCAATGAAAAATTTAGAAAATTGAATTTCTTCCTCTTTTTCATCTGAATCGGACTCATCTGATTCCATTTCTTTTTCAATAGACTCGGAAAATTCAATTAAATCAAAAGACCTAATTACCTCTTCCGTTATATAAACAAGAAGAAGTAAACCAAAAACTATTGAAAATAATTTATTCAAACTATTAATATTATTTATGAAGGTAAAAATACTAAAAGTCAAGTATTAATATATTTTTTTCTTATTTTTCTTGAGAAAAAAACTATTTTTGCGACCTACTTATTTGAAAACTAGCTAAATCTAAAGGATTTAAAAATGGAAAAAGCTGCATTAAGACATAAATACAAAGAGATGCGTATGAAACTTGCCCCTGGTGAATTGAATGCGCTATCTGAGCAAATAGTTGAGAATGCACTAAAGAATTTTCAATTGTCAGAGAAAATGACTTCTATTTTTTTACCAATTGAGCGCCATAAAGAAGTCAATACCTATCATTTATTAGAACGCATCATTAGTTTTGGCGGAAATGTTGCTGTTCCGAAAACGAATTTCGATACAATGGAAATGAAACACTATTTGTATGAAAATTCGGATCAATTGTCTATAAATGAAAAGGGTATTCCTGAACCAAAAAAAGGTCGATTAGTAGCAGCAGATCGTTTTGATTCTGTGTTTGTTCCGTTACTTGCGGTTGACAAAAACGGAAATCGAGTTGGTTATGGAAAAGGGTTTTACGATCGTTTTTTAAGAAAATGTTCTCCAAATTGTCAGTTTATCGGTTTACATTTTTTTGAATTAGAAGATAAAATAGAAGATACTTTGCCTTCTGATGTGCGTTTAAATGCTTTGGTTACCCCTTCACACTTTTATCGTTTCGACTGATTTTGTTGAACTAAATTAAAATCGTTTTTTTATTCAAAACAGAATTTATAACTTGCACTATGCGAGTATTGCTTTTGATATTGTTTTTTCCTTTGTTGGGTGTTCAAAATTTGGATGCACCCAAGAACAATGCAAGTTTTGGTGTTCGCATATCAATTGGAGCTAATTCAGAAGTATACAATTTAGTTGGGATTCGCTATAATTTAGATGGTTCGATTCGGGAAAGAAGGTTTTTGTCAAAAGATGATTTCATTCGTTATGCATCCGGTTTTTGGCCAAGTTTATACAATAATGCAAAAGTGGATCTGTTTGAAAAAAATGGAGTAGAAGGAGGGATGATTTTCATTGATTCATTGAATAAAAAGATTCCATATTGCCCTGTTTTGGATAGTTTGTGGAAAATTCGTTTTGATCGAAATCCATTTGGAAGAACTTATGAAGACGGTTGGTCGCAGGGAAAATTTAAACCTTCCTTGAAACAAGAACTTTTTCTATTAAACAATTATGGGGTGAAATACTTGGACACAGAATACATAGTTGATACCAGTTTTTGGAAATTATTGAAAGATATGCAGTCGCCTGATTGGGTTTTGGAGTATAAGAATGTTAATTAGAAGATTATCGATATTAGTAACTTTCTAAAAAAGTAGACTTGTTTTTAAGCCATTTTTAAAGTTAAGATTATCTTAATTTTAAAAAATTTAAAGTTTAATCAAAACTAGTCCAATAAATTAAGTCTTGAAATAATGCATTTGTAGTATTTTTGGCAAATGATTAGTAAAAGATTTTCTCCTCTTGTAATTTCACTTATTGTTTTTTTAATCTTAATTATCCTTGCATTCGGATTTTCAATTCCTATGTATGATTCTGAATTACATTATTTTAGTGGGAGTGTAGATTTTAATGTGAAAGCAAAAGTTAGCCTACGTCATTTATTAGGAATTGATTTGACTGATTTTAGAAGTAACACATTAATTCCAGAGGTGAAACTAACGACAAAAGGGATTTTCATTCTGATAATTATCCATTTAGGCTTACCAAGTTTGCTTTACATCCGTTTTCAGGCAGCTAAAAAACGTAATGAGTTAAATGAAGAATAAAGCGCTTATTCCTTGGTTATTACTTCTTTTATTGGCGTGTATTTGGGGAAGTTCGTTCATTCTGATGAAAAGAGGAATGGAAACAGCTGATGGAAAAGCAATTTTCTCAGACACACAAGTTGGAGCTCTACGAATGACAATTGCTGGTTTTGTTATGTTGCCATTTGGCTTGTTTTCCTTGAAACGAATCAAATCTAAAAAAGATTTCTTTGCATTATTAGTTGTTGGATCTTGTGGTAATTTATTTCCAGCATTTTTATTTACTTACGCTGAAACAAAATTATCATCAGGATTGGCGGGAATTTTAAATGGATTTACACCGTTTTTTGCAATAATATTGGGATGGATATTTTTGAATAAAAAAGCTACACTTCAGCAAATTATTGGATTGAGTGTTGCGTTCATCGGTATGATGTTAGTGGTAAGTTTTGGTGCGGATAAAAAAACGGACACAGATTTTTTACATGTAGGTGCAATCATTCTAGCGACGGTATTTTACGGAACTAGTTTAAATACAATTAAACATTTTTTATCCGAATATAAATCGTGGGAGATAACCGCATTGTCGTTTACATTTATGTTCACTCCAGCAGTTCTCATTGCATTATTTTTAAAAGTTCCACATACACTTTTAACGAATCCACATGGGTTTGAAGGTTTTGGATATATTGTAATCTTGGCGGTTGTTGGAACTTGTATGGCATTGGTGATTTTTAATCGCTTGATTGCGAGTAAGTCTGTCGTTTTTGCTAGTTCAGTGACGTATTTGATGCCGATTGTGGCTGTGGGTATGGGAGTTGTTTTTGCGAAGGAGGAATTTGTTGTTTGGCAATTGATTGGGATGTTTGTTGTGATTGGAGGAGTCTATTTTGCGAATCGAATAAAGGCATAAAATTCAGCCCACTTTTCCGATACATGCGTCTGAAAGCATGTAACGCTTAAGTGAAGTTACAAGAAAAAAACCAAAACTCCAAGAAAAAATTCAAAAAATACTTAGAAAATAATCAAAACTGAAAAATCAATCCAATCGTTGGGGTAACAGTTGCACTATTATTTGGCAACAACACCGGAATCCCATTTGATCCATCCGACTTCAACGCTAAGCCATCAGTAGTTTCAAATCCTGAATTGTCAGCCTTACGCTTAAATGTATAATACGGTGCAGACTCCTGCTTGTTCAACAACAAATTCTGAATATCAATAAAGAAAATCATACTTGTTTTCTTAAAGTTCCATGTCTTGTCAATTCTAAGATCTAATTGAGAAAAAGTATTTAAACGCTCTGAATTTAATTTCGTGTAGTCCAAAACCCCAGCTCCTAATAAAGCATAATTTTGTCGTGATGCGATTGTGTCAAATGGAGTATATGGCGTACCTCCAGCTAATCGGTATTTTAATCCTAATTGCCAGTTTTTACCTAATTTATATCCAATTGTAGCTGAAAGTAAATGTTGATTGTCCCAAGCAGATGCTACTTTTTTTCCATCTTTTCCTGAGAACAAACTTCTTACGTAGGTGTAACTTACGAAGTAGAAGATTTTCTTCGTTAATTTTTGTTGCGCGAAGATCTCAATACCAAAAGTCTCACCTTTACCATTACTTTCAACTTCTTCGTTACCAACTGCTCCAAACTCTTGACCTTGATTTGCCAATGAAATTCCATTCACAACAGAAACAGGGTAGTTATTGTACGATTTATAAAATCCTTCTAAAGTAAATCGCAAAGCTTCGTTTGGTAAAAATTGGACACCCGTCACGTAATGCGTTGATTGGATGTATTTAACATCTTTGTTTTGTAGTGTTCCACTTGCATCTGCGTATCCAAGAACAGTATACGTTGGCAATTTGTAATAGCTTCCAACACTTGCGGATACTTCCCATTTTGAGTTTAATGTATAAGCTGTAGATAAACGTGGAGAAAGCGTACTCAAGGGATTCATCCCATCGTCTGTAAAGGTATTCATGTCTGTTCGAACACCCGCTGAAATAAGTAATTTATCTTTTGCGAATCGTTTTGAAACTTGACCAAATGCTCCAAATCGAGCGAAATCGATTGCTGATTTTGCTGTGATTGTAATTCCTGGAACGATTACATTTCCTAAACTATCCGTTTGGTTGTCACTTAATTTATTGTACAAATCCGCATTGTATTTGACGTATTGTGCTGAAATTCCATAGGCGTATTTCCACCCATTTTTGTAACGGTTCACGTCAACACGCAATTTGTTTTCGATTTCTTGTGATTTCAAACCAAAGTTACGGAATGCTTCGTTGTCGTATTGTGCATCTGTAAAACGATCAATTTCGTTGTTGAACATGTTTCTACTTAATGCGACATTGATATATCCTCTTTCAATCAATCGTTTCAAGACAATTCCATTGGTATAAGTCCACTGAGAAATGATGGGTAACGAACGGCGTAAATATTCATTTTCTGGACTTGCTTCACGAGTTGCACCAAATGAAAAATTGTCAATTGCACCAATTCCAATGAATTTTAAGGTTGTTTTATCGTTCAGTTTTGTAGTTGTATTCAATTGATAATCTTGGTAACGTGGACGAATGGGTAAATCAATTAATTTGAATAAAAAATCTAAATAGGAAATTCTTCCAGCTGCAAGAAAATCTGTTTTTTTACCCAAGGGACCTTCCAAAGCGAAAGCACTTTCTGTAAAACTTGAGCGAATATTTCCTTCGTATTTCTTGGTGTTACCTTGACGTTGTTTGACCACAAATGTAGATGCAAGTGCATTGTCGTAACGCGCATCAAAAGCGGAAGAAGTCAATTTCAATTCATCGATAAATGCAACATTGATAATTCCTTGAGCTCCACCTGAACTACCTTGCGTTTGGAAGTGATTCAAAACTGGAACTTCGATTCCATCTAAATAATATACGTTTTCATTGGGAGCCCCACCGCGAATAATAATGTCGTTTCGTGCGGCTCCACCACCAGATCCACCAACACCTGGAAGAGTTTGAACAACTTTTGACACATCGTAATTTCCTCCAGGATTACTTTTGATTTCTTCGGAAGTTAAACGTTGAACGGAAAGGGGAGTGACCATGTCTGTTGCAGTAGCTTTCACTTCTTTTTTATCAGTGATAACAATTGCATCAATTTCAGTATTTGCTTCTGTTAACTCAAACTTGATGATTTGCGTATTTCCAGATGTTACAACTAAGTTGTATTTACTTTGCTTGGTATATAATTCTGCTGTGACATCGATGTTGTAGGTTCCAACAGGTAATTCTAAAACAAATTCACCGTTGATATCTGTAATTGTTTTTTGAGTGGAATTTTGAACCGTTACAGAAGCTCCAATAACTGTTTCTTGTGTGTTTTGATCGATAACAACCCCTTGGATTTTCCCAGAATTCTGAGAAAAAGTAAAAGAAAAAAGGGCGCTTACTACTACAGATAAGAAACTGATTCCAATTTTGTTGAGCATTTCATTTGTTTTTTGAACTAAACTTTAAACAAAAAAAAATGCATTTGGTTTATATACGACATGATTTATTTCCAAATCCAATTAATTTCTGATGAAAAAGGGATAGCGTGTTTTTCTTTAAGGAAAGTGAAGGCCTCATGTAAGGTATTCATATCCTTTGTTTTATCTTTTGGAAAGATGAGGTAAGCACTAGATTTCAATTTGATATAATACGACGATTGAATTTCAATGATTTTATCAATTTCGCTGTAATTTATTTCACCAGAAGTGGTGTCGTCTTTCGCAACGAGTGAATTCGCTTTAAATTCAACTGATGTTTCTTTATGAAAGCGATCTTTGAAATTATCAGAAATAAACTTTTTGTAGAATTTTAAATAATGACGTTTTTCCCACAAGGGATATAAAAAGAACCATGCGATTGCGATTCCAAGAAAATAAAGTGTTTGAATGTATTGTTTTTGGTAGAATTGGATACCAATCATCACCAATGAAAATACGGGAATCAATAATTTACCACGCTGTCTACGTTGAACTATTTGCTTGGATTGTGTTGCGACATATAATTGTTGGTCGAGGTAATCGTTTTCGTCGTGTGTGAAAGTTACGTTAAATGTTGAACTCATTGAATAAAATTGAGTTGCGAAGATAGTATGGATATTTTTAAATTTATACGTTTATATTTGAAACTTATGAATTCTATTGATCGTTATTCCATCCAAAAAGAAAACAGTCAAGTTGTTTTGACAATTAATAAAAAAGCAGTTCCCAAGCCTGTTATTGCTGTTTTAATTGCTTTAATTTCGATTATTTATTTGATTCCAATCTCATTAATAATTAGCTTCGGAACAGATTTAGGAGGAGGAATTTTATTTGCACCACTTTTGGCATTTGTGCTTTCTTATCCCTTATTGAGAATTTTATTTTGGAACCTATATGGGAGAGAAATTATCTGCTTCAAAGAAAATGGAATCTCTTATTTAGCAGACTTTAAATATTTTAAAACAAATCCCATCGAACATGAAGGGAAATTAAAACTTTTGGGATACTATTCTGTTTCAACCTATGGAAATAAAAACTCGGATTTTGTACTAGACGATTTACTTGTTGAAGAAGTACCTGAACAAGCAAAATTGATTTTTCAACTCGAAAACAAAGGTGTTCCAACGGCATTGGAATTGCCGATGTTTATGATTGATGCTATTTTGGAAGAGCTCATTTCTCATCAAGTTTTACCTATTGATGCGTTTTTACATCAATACAAATAATACTTTGAACCCTTTTTTACTCCTTTCAGCACAAATTAAAGTCTAAATCAACTTGATTCCTGTTATTTTGATAAAAATCTTGAATCATGAAAGCTTGGGTAAATACAAAATATGGAAACGTCGATGTGTTGAATTTAAAAGAAATTGAACAGCCAGTTCCAGGAGACAATCAAGTTTTAATTAAAATCCACGCTACGACAGTAAATCGTTCCGATACTGGTATCAGAAAAGCAGAATACTTTATTGCGCGTTTCTTCACTGGAATGTTCAAACCCAAATTTCATGTACTCGGAAGTGAAATCTCTGGAACGATCGAACAAGTCGGAAAAGACGTAACTCTTTATGCTGTTGGTGATGCTGTTTTCGGTTTGAGTGAAAAAAACTTTGGAGCTCATGCTGAATTTTTGTGTTTAAATGAATCGGATGCTTTTGCTCATAAGCCAGAAAACATGAATTTTGAACAAGCAACAGCGATTCTCGAAGGTCCATATTTAGCGTTAAATTATTTGGAAAAAATAACAATTACTCCAGGGTTTAAAATGTTAGTAAATGGTGCTTCTGGTTCAATTGGAAGTTCTGGTGTACAATTAGCGACTTATTTTGGTGCGGAAGTCACTGCTGTAACCAACACAAAAAACCTCGAATTGGCGAAAGATCTTGGAGCAAAGCATGTTATTGATTACACGAAAGAAGATTTTACCCAACTCAATGAAAAGTTTGATTACATTTTTGATGCTGTTGGAAAAAGCTCTTTTTTCAAAACAAAGAAAATTAGAACTCCAGAAGCGAAGTATTTCTCTACAGAATTAGGCTTTTTCTATCAAAACGTATTTCTACCAATTTTCACGAAAAAAGTACTTTTCCCAATTCCAAAAACAAACAAAGAACAAGTCCTTTTTCTAAAGAAAATTGCCGAAGAAGGGAAGCTTAGAGCAGTTATTGACCGAACGTATTCGTTTGATAAAATCAAAGAAGCTCACACCTATGTGGAAACAGGTCAAAAGACTGGTTCTGTTGTGATTACTGTTATTTAAAATTGATTTTGACTAATTAGTCACGCTTCAATTTTCGAAATAATTTCTTGTAATTGGTGTTTCAATTCAACATTCGTGATTCCTTTTTCAACATCGAAATTATCGTAGAAACTAGGCAAAGAAAATGATGCTAAAACGTTCGCTCCAAAACGTGGAAATAAAGCTTGTGCACTTTCTAAAACACTTGCTCCACCTCTTGCGCCAGGAGAAGTTGCCATCAACAACATGTCTTTCCCTCCAAATGTTTTACGGTCTTTGATGCGAGAGGTCCAATCCAATAAGTTTTTTAAACCCACATTGAACGAACTATTATTTTCTGCAAGTGAAATGATGATCAAATCACACGCATCCATTTGTTGTGCAAAGTCATTTGAAACTGGATGTGAACCAATTTCTGCTTCCAAATCTACACTAAACAAAGGCAAATCAATTTTACTGATGTCGTAATTGATGATTTCAGCACTTGAAAACATACTTGCAGTATATAATGCTAATTGACGATTGATAGAGTTCTTGCTATTGCTTCCTCCAATGACGAATAATTTCATAAACTATGCCCCAAATTGAGTTAAATGATGATCCAAGTGTTTGTAGAACATATTGTTCCATTCTGTTTTATTCAAAACACCAAAAGAATGTGATTCTTTCCCGTCAAAGTGTTTTTCACCTAATTGAAAAGTTTGATCAATGTATGCAATTAAACGACTTTTTTCTTTTTCAAAATCACTTTCATCTGTAATCAAAAATGCAGGAGCAGTTTGTGAGCTTTTTTTGTAAGTTCCCTCGCCAACAACAATTTTCTTTACAAAAGCTTTCAATATAAAACGCGTAAATGCATTTGGTTTTGGATGTTTCGCAGGTTCGTAAATCATTTCATACGTAACACCACAATGCGCTAACATTTGAGCGACATTCATTTTCCCCCATTGAGCTGTACTTTCTGGAGTTAAACTATTAATTCGAGAAATAATAGAATCTTTTACTTCTGATGTAAAGATGTTTGGAATTGCCATTTTTCTCTTTTTTAAACTAATTTACCATACAAATCGTAATGATCTGCACTTGTGATTTGAACTTTTGCGAAATCTCCAATTCGTACGTATCCTTCTGCTTTTTTCACTAAAACTTCATTGTCCACTTCTGGAGAATCAAATTCAGAACGACCAATGAAATAATCGCCTTCAATTCGATCGAATAAAACATTGAACGATTTACCTATTTTCTTTTGGTTCAATTCATACGAAATACCCGATTGTAATTCCATGATTTCATCTGCACGTTGACGTTTTACATCATCTGGAACATCATCAGTCAATGAAAAAGCATGTGTATTTTCCTCATGTGAATAGGTGAAAATACCTAAACGATCGAAGCGCATTTTCTCAACGAATTGATACATTTCTTCGAAATCTGCTTGTGTTTCACCAGGATATCCAGCGATTAAAGTTGTACGTAAAGCAATATCTGGAACTTTAGAACGAATTTCTTCTACTAAATTTTCTGTTTTTTCACGAGTAATTCCACGTCGCATCGATTGCAAAATTTTCGTAGATCCGTGTTGTAATGGCATGTCTAAATAATTACAGACATTACTTCTATTTTTCATTACATCCAATACATCCATCGGGAAACCAGCAGGGAAAGCGTAATGCAAACGGATCCAATCAATTCCTTCCACATCTGAAAGACGATCAACCAATTCAGCTAAGTTTCTTTTTTTGTAAATATCTAATCCGTAATACGTTAAATCTTGAGCAATCAATAAAATTTCTTTCACTCCACCAGTTGCCAATTTTTTAGCGGAAGTCAACAATTGATCCATCGGAGTTGAAACATGTTTTCCACGCATCAAAGGAATTGCACAAAACGAACACGGACGATCACACCCTTCAGCAATTTTGAAATATGCGTAATGATTTGGAGTTGTCAACAAACGTTCACCCACCAATTCATGTTTGTAATCCGCTTTTAAAGTTTTCAAAAGACGCGGTAAATCACGTGTTCCAAAAAAAGCATCCACTTCTGGAATTTCTTTTTCCAAATCGTCTTTGTAGCGTTCCGATAAACAGCCAGTAACGAATACTTTGTCCACTAAACCATCAGCTTTTGCCTCGGCATAGCGTAAAATTGTGTCGATTGATTCTTGCTTCGCATTGTCGATAAATCCACAGGTATTGATGATCACAATTTCCGCATCATCGTTCATGGATTCGTGTTCCACTTCAAACTTATTAGCTTTCAATTGTGCCATCATAACTTCTGAATCGAAGGTGTTTTTAGCACAACCTAGTGTTACGACATTGACTTTATTTTTGCGAAGTGTTTTTGTTTTCATCTGAATTTATTGGATGCAAAGTTAAGCAGAAAGATTGAGATTCAATTTTTAAAAATGTGGGTTTATTTTGTTTGAAAATATTTATATTAAAGAAGTTTGGTTTGTTTTTTGTGTTCGAAAGAAAACAATACATTTGTAAAAAAATTTGAGTTATGAAATTTGCATTTATTTTACTTTCAATTACTTTCTTAATTTCTTGTGGAGCTTCTAAAAAAGTGAAGGGTGATGGTGAAGGACAAACGATTAAAATGAAATCTAAATCGGAAATAAAACCTGCGGTTTTAGGTTTTACGAAAGAAATGAATGATCAAATTCAACCTGTAAAAATTGAAAGCGCTTCAATTGAAGGAAATACTTTGACTTTGTCAATCAGTTATTCAGGTGGATGTGTCGACAATACTTTTGAATTCCAAGGTTCAACATCAATCAGTAAATCACTTCCTGCGATTCGTCCATGTATGTTATTGCGTAAAGGATCGGTTGACAATTGCAAAGCTTTAATTAAACGCGAATTAAAATTTGATATTTCAGAATTGGCTTATAAAAAAGAAGCTGGAAACGAAATCATGTTAACAATTGATGGTTACGAAGGGAAATTGTCGTACAAATTCATGTAATGAAACGTGTATTCCTCGCTTGGTTATTTACTCTTCTAATTGGTAGTTTCTTATTTGGAGTAATCGCAACTTTTGAAAACGAAAGAATTGAAATTTCAATTGGTGCAGGTATAGTTTTAATTAGCTTTATATTATCCGCTGTAAACTCAATTCCACTTTTGATTACAGAATTAATTGCTTCAAATTTAATTCTAAAGCAATCAAGAAATTTCAGTAAGTTTTCTACCATTAAGTATTTCGTAGCTGGACTTACTGTAATGATTTTCATTCTTGGAACATCCAGTCAAAAAAACGAAGACTTTCTCTTTAGAATTGGAGGCTTTTTAATTGCTATTTGCTATGGAATTCCAGGTTATATCTTACATGTCAAGTACATCAAACCTATTTTCTTCAAAGAAAAAAAATCTGTTTCAATAGAAAACGAAGATTTACTCGATTCTTAAATAGAAGAGGTTTTTTATAAATAGAGCATTTATAATTGATAATTAAATCAATCGATTATTCTTCGCTTTTTGAACGGCTTCCAGTTTATTGTGGACTTGTAATTTTTCGTAAATGTTTACCACGTGTTTACGAACTGTATTCACAGATAAAAATAAATTTTCTGCTATTTTATTGTACTTCAATCCAGTACTGATTTGATCCAAAATTTCGATTTCACGAGCTGAAAGTTTGTAGTCTTCTTTTTCCTGATTCATGTTTTGAATCAATTCAGGATCACGTAATAATTTCAAGGCTTTCAAAGCAATTGATGGCGTCATACTCGCTCCACCTTCCATTGTTTCTAAAATCGCTTTGTGTAAATCATCTGGTCGGATTTCTTTCAATAAATAGCCATCAGCACCTGCACGAATCGAATTGAAAATATTTTCATCGTCATCAAAAACGGTCAGCATGATGATTTTAATTTGAGGATATAAGTTTTTGATTTGTCGTGTAGCTTCAATGCCATCCATTTTAGGCATTTCGATGTCCATTAAAATCAAATCTAAGTTGTGACTTACACTCAATTTTGCTAACAAATCTTCGCCATTTACAGCACGTATTTTAATAGAAAATTCTGGGAAAAACGAAAGTTTCTCTTGAATGGTATTCAGTAAAAAAGTGTTATCGTCAACAATTCCAACTTTGATCATGTGAGTTCTAATAAAACAAGTTTCAATGCAAATTTATTTAATTAATTCTAATTCGTTTATTTCTAGAGCGATAATTGTACCATTGTTTAGTGTAGATGTTAATTTAAATGTTCCATTTATCTCATCAATCCGTTTTTGCATGTTGTACAAACCATTTCCTGCTACAACTTCATTCGGATTAAAACCTAAGCCATCATCACTGATTTGGATTTTTAACTCTTGATTTTCCTTAGAAATGGAAACTCGTATTGTCTTTGGATCTGCGTATTTCATCGCATTGTTGACTGCTTCTTGAACAACACGATACAAATGAATTCCTGTTGTGGATGAAAATTCTAAATCTGAACAATTAGAATCAACTTCAAATGAAAAATGGATATCTTCTTTTGCGAATTGTGCTTTTGAAATGAAATTGGTTAAACGTGATTTGAAATCTGCAAACGTAAATTTCCCACTATTCATTGCCCATATCGTATCACGTAAATCGATAATTGTTGACTTGGTAAATTGACTAATCTTTGCAATGCGACCCAGTGAATTTTCATCGGTAATTTTGCCACCATAACTCAGATTTTCCACAGAAGAAATGATAAATGTCAATTGTGCACCAACGTTGTCGTGTAAATCACGTGAAATTTGAAGTCGTTGTGCTTCTAATTCCAATTGTTTTTCTAAATCCAATTTCGTTTTTTGAAGCTCAAATTCTTGTTTTTGTTGTTTGTTCTTTAATTTTTGCTGACGATAAATAAACAATGATAGTAGGAATACTAAAAGTAAACTAGCAGAAACGATCAACAATCTGGTTTGCGATTTTTTGACTTGAATTTCTTTTTCTAACAACGATTTTTCTTTTTCATTGGTGTCGTATTGTACTTCCAATTCAGCGATTTTGTGTTGTGTACTTTCTTGAACTAAACTGTCATTAAGTAATGTATATTTTTTAAAAAACTCCAATCCCTTTTTTGTGTCGCCCAATTTTTCATAGCATTCAGACAATTTTTGATAACAGGTTTTCGCTAAATCTGGATAGTTAAATCGAATACTTAAATATAAGGCTATATCGTAGGCTTTTATTGCTTCAGCATAATTGTTTTGAGCAAAATAAAAGTCACCATAATAACACTGATTTTCTGCAATTCCAATTTGATCTCTAAGTTTAATTCGTTTTTCATAAGCTTGGTCATAATAAACTTTCGCTTTTGAGAATTTCTTTAGGATTAGATAGACTCCCGCTATGTTGTTTAAACTGTATGGAATTCCGACTTTATCGTTCAATTTTTCTTTTAAACTCAGTGCTTTTTGATAAAAATAGAGTGCTGAATCGTTTTGAATTTGCATTTCTTTCAGAACTCCGTAGTTATCGTAGATAGCACATAATTCAACTTCAAAATTTTCAGTTTCAGCAATCGCTTTTCCTTTCAACATGTATGCTTGAGCATTTTTCATGTTGCGTCGTTTCATTCGGTATCCTAATTCAGCAAATTCATGCGCCAATTGTTTTTTATCGCCTATTTTATCGAAGAGTTTGATTGCCTTTAAGGAATAAGCGACATCTTTTTCATAGTCACCTTGATAATAATAAATCAAACTTAAGTTACTATAGGCTAGAGCTTCACCTTTTTTGTAATTGAGTTTTTTCGCACTTTGAATAGAAGCCAAATACGCTTTGTCAAGTGTGCCCGATTTTTCAACTTTTACAGGAAAAGGAAGTTCATTTAGTGAATCAATTTGATATTTTGATTGCGCGAAAGAAACATTTCCTACAATAAGAAAAAATAAGAATAAGTTGAAAAGAATAATTTTCTGCAGAAACATGAACGATGAATTCTTAATTCAAAGGAGTATCTACAATTTCTTTGTAGCGTTCTTGTTCTTCAGGTTTAACTTTTCGAACGAGTAAATAAATTCCAATTAAAATAAATGGAATACTCAACAATTGACCTGTATTTAACAGTATTGTACCATCGAATTTAGACTGTCCTTCTTTCACGAATTCTATCACAAAACGAACTGTCCAAATTAAAACCATAAACGCGCCAAAAATCTTTCCTGCAGTATATTTTGCTTTAGTTTTCCAATACATTCGGTAAAGGAAAATGAAAGAAATTAAATAACAAATTGCTTCGTATAATTGAGCTGGATGACGGTAAACTCCTTGATATTTTTCTTCAGTATATAAAAATTTAAAACCCCAAGGCAAATCAGTTGGCGTACCAACAATTTCGTGGTTCACTAAGTTTCCTAAGCGAATAAAACATCCAGCCAAGGCAATTGCAACTACAACACGATCTAAAATCCAAAGCATTGGCCTTTTGGAAACATTTCTAGAGTAAAAGTACAACATAATTAAGATCATAATTGCTGCACCATGTGATGCCAAACCACCCTCCCAGACTTTGAAAATATCCATAGGTCGGTTTTTGTATTCGTCCCAATCGTAGAAAAAAACATGTCCTAATCGTGCACCTATAATAGTTGCTGGAACAACGAATAACAACAATTTATCTAAGTATTTTTCATGGATATTCTCAACTTTGAACATTTTACGGACAATGTAATAGCCGATAATCATTCCAGAGATGAAAAGTAAACCGTACAAGTTTGGTGTTCTCCAACCTTCAAATATTTCTGAGCGTACGCTCCAATCGATTCCTAAAACCACGTGTGTATATTTTTACCGAAGGTAATTATTTTTCGCTTTCTGTCATTACCCTTAAATGAGAAGCTCTTCCTTTTTTGAATATTTTGTTGGAATTATCGAGTCCTTTGCGAATTAAACGTTGTTCTTCAAGTGGTAAACGATTCACTTCCATACAAGGATCTGAACAGCAGTTTTCATGTTTTGCTTTACATTCGTCGCATTGAATGAACAATAAATGACATGCTTCGTTCGCACAATTCGTATGCGTATCTGCAGGTTTTCCACATTGATGACAACTTGAAACGATATCTTCAGAAATGCGTTCACCTCTTCGCTCATCGAAAACAAAGTTCTTTCCAATGAATTTATTGTCTAAACCTTTGTCTTTACAATCGTTTGCATATTTGATAATTCCACCTTCTAATTGATGCACTTTATCGAATCCACGGTGTTTGAACCAAGCGGAAGCTTTTTCGCAACGAATTCCTCCAGTACAGTACATCACAATGTTTTTATCTTCGTTTCCTTTTAAATAGGCTTCTTCGATAATTGGCAAAGATTCGCGGAAAGTGTCTACATCTGGTAAAATTGCTCCTTTGAAATGTCCTACTTCGTGCTCGTAGTGATTTCTAAAGTCAATTAAAATCGTGTCTTCTTGATTGGTCAAATTATTGAATTCTTCAGCACTTAAATGCTTTCCAATATTTTGCACATCAAATGTTTCATCGTTTAAACCATCCGCCAAAATTTTGTGACGCACTTTTACTTTCAATTTTAAGAAAGGAAATTCAGCTCCTTCTTCCTCAACAGCGATATTCAAACGAACACCATCCAAAAAATCGATGGAATACAAATCACTTCTAAATTGATCGATTTTTTCAGTTGGAACAGAAATTTGAGCGTTGATACCTTCGTTTGCTACATAGATTCGGCCTAAGACTTCCGATTGACTTAACAATTGATACAGATAATCTCTAAAGATTGAAGGATTGGCAATTTTCGCGTATTTATAAAAGGAAATAGTCACAAATTGATGACCTGCCTCACGCAATTGAAGCATTAATTCCTCTTTACTAAGTGTATTCCACAGTTGCATGCTATGTAAATTTACGACCGTTTCAAAAGCCTTTACTCTTCGTTATATCAAAAATTTAACCTCCTCATTAACACATGTTAACTCCGGGGTGAAATTTTTAAAAAGCCTCAATTAAAAACTTTTACAACGGTCTTGTTTTAATAAAAAGTTCTGCAAATCTAGTTAATAATTATAAATTATAAATTCTAGAATTATAAATTATTAAAGATATAATAGAAAAGATTTAATTTGCATGAAAAATTAAACTAAATAGTTGGATCAATAAGGTTTAAGATATAACGTTTAATAATTCAAAATTGATAATTAATAATTATTAAATCGTTCCTTTCGCTTTCATCTCCAAGTACTTGTTAATCGAGTTAATCGACAAGTCTTCTGGTTTTGTAAGGATGGTTTGAATTCCGTGTTGACGTAATTCTTTCGCGATGTTCCATTTCGTTTGCGTCAGTTTTTCAGCAACTGTTGAATGCACTAATTCCGTATATTTTGTAATTGGTTGCTGTGACCATTCTTGTAATTCGTTGTTTTGGAAAAAGACAACAACAAGAACATGGTGTTTATTGATGCGTTGCAACATTGGAAGTGCTCTACGCATCGCAAATTCACTTTCAAAATTGGTATATAACATCAACAATGAACGTGTTTTAACCGTTTTACGGATACTTTGATACAACAATTGGAAATCGCCTTCTTTGAACAATGTTTTTTGATGAAACAATGTTTCAATGATACGTTTCATTTGACCAGCAGTTTTATCCGCAGGTACGATAGATCCAATTTTATTTGAGAAAGTAATCAAACCTGGTCGGTCTCCTTTACGCAAAGCAATATTTGAAAATACCAAACTCGTATTGATTGCATAATCCAACATCGTCATATTGTGAAAAGCCAATTGCATCGCACGACTTTTATCAATAATACAGTAAACGGATTGGGAACGTTCTTCTTGGTATTGGTTGACCATCAATTCGTTCTTGCGACTCGTTGCTTTCCAGTTGATTGTTCGTAAATCATCTCCTTGAACGTAGTTTCGGATTTGCTCGAATTCACTGGCATTACCTAATTTACGTACTTTCTTGATTCCTTGTGTTTGAGTTTGTTGATTGAATACTTTTAATTCAAATTGCTTCATTTGAAGTACAGAAGGATAAACATGTACTTCTTGTTCTAGTTCTAAAGTAATTTTGCGTTGAATTAAAAATAAAGTTGAGCGAACATAAACCGATACATCCCTAAACTGATATTTCCCTCTTTCAGTAGGTTGGAAAACATAGTCGAAGCTTTTCTTTTTTCGCGGAAGTAAAACCAAAGTTTCAGCAGAAGCTCGTTTTTGCATTTCAACTGGATAACCTTCATAAATCAACACACTCAAAGGTTGAATTGTTTGATTGATAATCGAAAGTGAAACTTTATTTGGATCTCCTAAGTTCATTCGTTTATCCAAAATTCGTTGTGCACTTAAAGGCGTTTTAGAAATTGAAACGAGTAATATATCCAACACAGTTAAGCCCAACAATACAATTAGAAATGTTTTACCAATTGTTCCACAAAGCGGGATTAAATGTCCACACGCAATTAGAATCACACCAATAGATGCAACAATAAAAAAGTAACGCGTAATGTGGATATTTTTCATGTTAAACGAATAAGTTTAAATTATCTTGGAACTTCAATACTATTGATGATTTCTTGAATCACTTCATTGATTTGGATTCCTTCCATGTCAGCTTCTGGTGTTAAAATCAAACGGTGATTTAATACGTGAATTGCAACAAATTGAATATCATCAGGAGTAACGAAATCTCTTCCACGAATTGCAGCAAATGCTTTCGAAGCTTTCAAAATAGAAAGTGACGCACGAGGAGAAGCTCCTAAGTATAATTTTCCGTGATTTCTTGTTTTATCGATCACTTGAGCAATGTAATTTACCAAACGATCTTCAACAATAATTTTTTCGATAATTCCTTGGATTTTTTCTAAATCCGCAGCATTGAAAACAGGTTTGATCTCACTTAAATCTGGAGATTTTATTGCTCCTTTGTAACGCATTAAGATTTCAACTTCTTCTTCTAAAGTTGGGTAATCCAAACGGATTTTAAATAAGAAACGGTCTAATTGTGCTTCAGGAAGATTGTAAGTTCCTTCTTGTTCAACTGGATTTTGTGTCGCAATTACCAAGAAAGGGAAACTCATTTTATATTGAACTCCATCATACGTAATTTGACGTTCTTCCATCACTTCAAATAAAGCCGCTTGTGTTTTTGCTGGAGCACGGTTGATTTCATCAATCAAAACGATGTTCGAGAAAATTGGACCTTTCTTAAAGTTGAAAGTAGAATCTTTCATCATGAACACAGAAGTTCCGATTACATCTGAAGGCATTAAATCGGGAGTAAACTGAATTCGAGAGAAATCAACAGACAACACTTTAGATAATGCTTTTGAGGCCAATGTTTTAGCAACTCCAGGTACACCTTCTAACAATAAATGTCCGTTTGCAAAAATACCCGCCATCATCAATTCAACCATTTCAGATTGGCCGATAACGTATTTACGGATTTCTTGACGTACTTCGTTTACTTTTTGAGCAACCCAAATTAATTGAGATTGATCGCGTTGTTCGAAACTCGATGGTGAAGGAGTAACTGGTAATGACTCCTCTTTCTTATTTTCGTCCGACGGTAAATAAGATGAATATTCGTTGTTTTCGTCTTGCATCATGTCGTTTTATTTTTTAAAAATTCAATAAATTGTTGCAGAGCTGCCTTACTACTTTTTGGTAAAAACGCACTGTCTATTTTCAATGTATCGCCTTCTTCAAAATGAAGTTGAACGATTGTTTTACTGCTTTCAACAGTAATGTCTTGTTTTAAACTATATTCTTTCTTGCCGAATATCGGTTTGAAGTGGATGACTTTGTCAACCGTAATCTTAATCTTAGGACGATTCAATAGTTTTCCTGAAACAAAGAAGAAAATTGTCGCTAACATTATTAATAAGATACCAACTCCAACACCTTTTGAGAGGAGGTAAGCTCCTTGAGAGAAACTAGCGAAACCTAACAATAAACCTAATGCTCCTGGTAAAAGCGAACGATTGATATTGATTTCTTGCATTTTCCCAACAAAGGATTGCATCGGTTTGTAAATTCCTGTGTGTAAATAAAACTGACGAATCAATGCGTGGATTCTTCCAACTTCACTAGCGTTAACACCTGATGTTGTTTGGAATGCTTGATGAATTTCTTTCAATTTATCTGCGTCAAATCCAGATTTTTGAATTAAGCGTTCGTAATTTTCTTTGCGTTTTTCCTTGTTATTTAAATCAAGGTAAAAGTGTTTATTGATATTTACATAGAAATTACTTCTCAATGTTCTCAATACACTTGAAGGTGAGTTTCTACTTATGTAAATTGTACTCAAAGTTTCAACGAATGAAAGCGAAATGTTTTTACGAGTTTTAACTCCCGGTAAGATTTCTTCCTTGCGTTTACTTCTGAAAATGATATATAAAACACACAAGATAAGCGCAAGAATAAATGCATTACGAAGTGCAGGACGTTTTAAAATGTATTGTAAATAGGAATCGTTTTCTTTTTCATTTCCAGATTCATCACCGTCAGAACTTGTTTCAACTTGTTCTTGTTGTTTGGCACATTCCATCCAATAAACTTTTTGGTTTTTTGGAAGTTGATTTAAAATCACTTGTGCATGAGCGAACCCATTTGCTGTCAATACTTGATAGTTTTGAAACAATTGAGGTAAGGAATGGAAATGAATTTTACCTTTATTCAACTTGCTATAAAAAGCTGTTGGTTGATCAAAAGCAAAGAGGTAAGATCGGTAATTTGAATCACGAATACTGTTCTTGTTGAACGAATACCAATCGGAATAAATCGTATCACTTTGATAAATAGAAGTGTATTTTAAAGATGTATCACCCACCCAAACATACAATTCGTCGTTGTATTCCCAAAATCTTCCGCCAGGTTCGAAATGATATCTATATGGGAATTCAGATAATCGGGTTGAAGCTATCAAAACTGTTGCTCCTGAATCTACTTCTTGAATTAGTTTTTCATAATTATAGCTTTCCATTCCGAAAATATCGCCAATGAAAATATACGTTGCTGAATCTTCTTTTTTGAATGCTTTCGTTAAATCGTCAATCGTATTCAATGATTCAATGGAATCTCCAGAATGAACTTGTAAAAGGTCCATGAAATTTCTCAAACCTCTTGGTTCCTTCGAGTTTAAATCATAGGTGCGGATCCAAGAAGAGTAATACAGTTTTTGTTTTTCTGCTTTTTCGTCAGAATCCATCCAATAGAACAATGCTCCAATCAATAGAAGGGACACGACAATACCTATAATTATCTTTCTATTCATTTTGATTGTTCAATTGACAAATAAGCAGCTTTCAACTGCGGTTCTAAAACACTGTATTTTTGTTGATCGATTTCGTATTCACCATACCAAACCAAGTCATAAATTTTAACGATACTTTCAAAGTTATGTGCGCCTGGTTTTCCAGACATTTCGATGAGATAATGTATGTTTGTTTTTTCTTTTTTCCAATAAATCGACTTTCTACCAATCAATTCTTTCATCGCAAATAAGAAATATATTCGAACACATTCTTTGTAATCTCCGCTTTCAATACTTTCCTCTAAACGCAATTCCAATTCTGTTTTGGAAATCATTACTGGGTTTAAATCCTCAGAAAGCGGTTCGAAGCTCATTTTTTGAGGTATGGGTTGTCTGTTTTTAATGATTTGGAAAATAATGAATGCAGCAAGAAGAATCAATATAATGATTCCGAGCCATTTCCAAAAACTAGTCGAAAAACTAGGTCCATCAACATCTGGAGCGTCAACGTCTGGTCCATCTACTTCAGGAATATCGATTTCTTCAGGCGGTTCAACATTTGGATCTTCTTCGATTGTTCCAGCTCCACCATTTGGACCTTTCGCACCTTTTTTTCCTTCTTTAAGTTGTTGAGGTTTTAAAGGAACTCCTTGATATGGTTGTGTTGTTGTACTTCCTGAATAAGTGGAAGTATTTCCGTAGGTTTCGTTAATTGAAGTTGGTGAAGAAGAGTAGGGACTTTCCTTTGGACCTTCATATTTGTCTGACTTTTTATAGCCGGTTTTCTCACGAAGATCTTTCCACGTTTTCTCAACACCTTCTTTCTTTTCTTGTGAATAAAAAGTAAAAGAAGCTACTAAAAAGCATCCCAATAGAATATGTTTGACGTATTTATTCAAAGTCATATTCAGATTCTTGGAATTTTTTTCGTTTTCCAAATTCTTGGAATTTCTCTCTTAAACCATTTGAGCTTAATTTCTCATGGATATTCATGTATGAAAAGCCCATTGCAGTTGTAAACAATGGTAAAATAAACAATAAGAAAATGATATAAATAAATTGTCTAACAATGTTTGTTGGAAGAATAAAGTTCGGTGTGTATTCACGTGAGATTTCTTTAATCAAACCACAAAAACGATCTAAAAAATCGGCGATATATGGCTCTGATGTCGTTCCTGACATCCAATCCCATGTATGAAAACTATATACAAATGCAATTGGTTGTGCGAATAAAAAAAGCACCAAACTCATTACCATGATAGATAATATTGTTTGACCGTAGCCTTTAGTCCCATAAGAAAAACCTTTTCCGAAATTCTTTCCGAATGTATATGGACCAAGAACAACTGATGCTCCTTGTAACCAGATAAAAGGTGCAAAAAACAGCATGAAGAACATCAAATACCAAGGAAGGTACAATAAGGTTAAGTACAATAAAATCATTCCCAACCAAACTCCTGGTAGTTTTTGGATTAAAAATCGTGTCATTGCTGACCAATTCATTTTATTCTCTTGATTTTTTATATGGTATAATGTTGTGATAATAATATTGGAGAAAACGATTGTCCACGCAAATGCAGCAATGAAATCGTATGGAGATAAGACATCAAATCCCATGATGATGGAAAGTTGCGCCGACCAATCGTAAGTGTGTTGTTTGATTAAATCTTGATAATGAACTGCATTTGTGTCTTGAAATATCGCTACAGCAATGATAATTGGAACAGAATAAATCATATTGTATTTCACAATTTTCATTACATGAACTCTATAAAAAGAGAATGTGTCCGAAAAATAAGCGTCAAATTCACGGACTTTATTAAATACAAACGTATTTTTAAATGGACGAACAGTTGGCGGTTCTTCGTGAACTTTTTCGGGGTATTTTCTTGCTACATACAACGGATAAATGATATAGTAAAAAGCAATTAATGCAAATGAAAACAGGATGATTGCCCATTTTGACCATTCAGGTAACAACTGATAATTGTGCGTGACGTAAGATTCTAAAAGTGCAGCTATCGTTAAAATTGGTACCAGTGAAAGCATGATTTTGATACCTCTTTTTGCTGAGAATTGTAAACTTTGTAAGCGAGAGTAGGAGCCAGGAAACAACAATCCATTTCCTAAAGTGAATCCTGCTGCAGCGGCGATAACGATTGCTGATATTTCAAATGCTCCGTGAATCCAAATCCCTAAGAATGAAGTTAATAGAAGTCCTTTTGCAAAGAACATGAATTGAAATGCTCCAACCATGACAGCATTGCTAAATAACATGATATGTGAACCAATTGAGAAGAAAATCCCCAAAATAAACATATAAAATGAGATGGAAATATTGTTTTGAGCGATGCGAATAAACATGACGAGTGGCTCTTTGTCATGGTAAATAGCTAAAGGGTCACCTTTTGCAACGTTTTCATACGTTACACGAACGTATTCAGAACCCAAAACCATTTTAGGGAAATCTGGAAAAAAGATAGTTGTTACAGCTCCAAGAGTTGCCCAAAGCATGAACATTCCTAAAGCGAAATAAATATTTTTTCTCGAACGATAAATTTCTAAAGGTAAAGAAGTTGACCAAACAGTCAAGAATTTTTTCAAAGAATCTCCACGTTGTTTGTGGACTAAATTGTGAATTCCTTGTGCAACCTGATTCAAGTAAACACGAACTGTTCTGGAGCTATAAAACGTTTGAGCATAGCTTAAGTCATTTGTGATATCTGAATACAATTCAGCGATCTTTTCAGGTTCCGCTGCATTTGTAGACGACATTGTTTGAAACTTATGCCACTTGCGTTTATTTTGTTCTATGAAGGAGGTTTCTTTCATTGGAGGATAAAAATACCTAAAATTCTGAAATAAAAAAGGCGCAATGAATATTTTGCACCTTTTTTTAATTTATGTCTGAACCGACTATTTCGTTCTATCTATTACTAGCTTTCCGATTTTCAAGAAAAAGCCTTTTTTAGTTTTGTCTCGGTGTTTTTTAAATTCTACGGTTGTGTGTAAACGCTCACTCATAGTTTTTGTGACCAATGGAATTGGATTGTATAAACCAGTCACTCCCGAATTCGCAGCTAAATCAACATTCGTTTCTTTAGGATCAACTTTTACATAGTCATTTCCAGGAGAGATAATTGGCAATTCAAGCGGGATTTTGTTCTCCTCTTTTTGATTATTGTCTTTATTCTCTTTTGGAGTTTCCTTTTTCTCATTTGGATTGTAAGCAAAATCAGGGTGTAGTGGACCGTTTTCTAGTTCATATTGCAATAATTTCTCATTTGGAAGACGGTTATCTTTTTTGAAATTTTCGTTCGAATTATTTGGAATGTTTTGTTTGATAACTTCGAATCTGTTCTTTTTCGAATCGTATTCAAATTGGTCTTTCACTTTTTTCACAGGTGCTTTTTGAATAGCATAATTCGGCATTGGGAATTGACTTGGAATTCCAGTTTCAGGAGATTGAAAGAAAAAGAAAAAACCAACACTTGCCGCTGCAATTGAACTTCCGATTAACCACAATGGAATGATTCGCGCTTTCTTTTCTTGAATCAATTCACTTTTATTAGGATATAAAACAGTTTCTTTTGGAAGAATTGTCTTTTGATAAAAAGCTTTTTCTGATTTTAATTCCTCTGATGATGCAACAATTTTGTTTAACTCATTTTTTTGCTTGTCGTTTAATTGATTTTCTAAATCAGATACGATATAAAATTCAGCGTTTTCAGAAGTAATGATTGCATTTGAATCATCTTTCTTGAGTAGTTCTTTTTCAAAAGCAGTCAATCCAATTGAATTATCAACGGATAGAAATGGTAATTCTTCTTCATCCAATTTCAATTCAGGATGAACTTCAAAAAAAGTAGCCAACGCACGAGCATCTTCTTCACTCAAATTTCCTTCTAAGAAATCTAAGTAAAAAGCCTCGTAATTTTCTAATGTGATCAATGTTCTCATGCTACTAATTCTATTGCTTTTAAATAATTCTTCAATGTTTGTCTACCTCGGAAAATATACACTTTCACTTGTGATTCGTTTAACCCTGTGATTTCCGCAATCTCATCGTAAGCATAACCTTCGTAGTCGCGCAAAACAATCACTGTTTTTTGAATTTCTGGTAAAGTATCCAATGCTTTGTTTAAAATGTCTTTTATATCAAATTGTATTGCATCATTATTTGCTGCCGCTTTATCGTAACCGTCAATTGAACTTGAACGACTTTCTTTTTTAATCACATCAACCATACAATGATAAGCTGTTGTAAATAAGTAAGATTTCACTTTTTCAGCATCAACTGTTTCATGTTTCTCCCACACTTTTGCAAAAGTCTCTTGAACAACATCGTCTGCAAGCATCTTGTTTTTAATGTGTTTTAGAACAAACCGATAAATGTTATCAGCGAATTCCTCAACAGCTTTATTATACTCTTTTTGTGTCATGTAGCAAATTCAATCTTTGGTAAGACAAACTTCTTTTTGAAAAGTTACACTAAAAGTACATTTTTTTTATCTTTTTTTTAAATATTCAGATTTTCAGTAAGTTATTTAGGCTTGTTTTAAAAAAAAACGTATATTTAAGTGCTACAAACTATCATGAAAATCGCGTGATTTGTTTAAATTTTACAACAAGAAATACATTTGTGTTAATAATTTATCAGTTAATAAATCGATTTATTAAAAAATAATCTTTAACATTGAAACGCTAAAAACTGGGTAAAGAGAAATCTTTATTTTTTATTAAAACTATAAAACACACACTCTATGAAAAGGAATTTTCTCCGCTTTTCTTTTCTGACATTGTTGCTATTGCCGTCCGTTATTTTTGGACAAGGCGATACAAACTGGGTACAGTTAATGTCAGATCCAACAGCAAGTTTTTATGATGTACAAGCTGCTTTTCAAAATTATTGGAAAGACAGGCCTATTCAAAAAGGAAAAGGTTACAAGCAATTCAAGCGTTGGGAAGATTATATGACTCCTCGTGTTTATCCATCAGGTGATATGACGCTTCCATCTTTGGCTTATCCGAATTATTTAGAATGGTTGAACCAAGTTCCAGTTAATCCTGAGCCATCAGCTTTATTGGGTAACTGGTCATCACTTGGTCCAATTGGAGTTTCTAATGGTGGAGGAGCAGGACGTATAAATTTTGTTCGTTTTGACCCAACAAATTCTGCAATCATATATGTCGGAGCACCCGATGGTGGTTTATGGAAGACTACAAATGGTGGGACTACTTGGACGACAAACACAGATCAATTAACTGTTATTGGTTGTACAGATGTGGCAATTGACCCTACAAATACACAAGTTATGTATCTGGCAACTGGTGACGGTGATGCTGGAGATTCATATAGTGTTGGAGTACTTAAGTCAACTGACGGTGGTGCAACTTGGAATACTACTGGATTAAATTGGACAGTGAATCAAGGTCGTTTGATTTCACGATTGTTGATGCATCCGACCAATTCACAAATTCTAATTGCTGCAACTAGTAATGGAATGTATCGAACTACAGACGGTGGAGCAACTTGGACGCAAACGAGCACAGGTAACTTCAAAGATGCAGAATTTAGACCAGGTACACCAAATACAGTTTATGCTGCAGGTTCAATTTATAGACGTTCAACAGATAATGGTGTGACATGGACAACCATCAGTTCTGGTTTACCAACAACTGGAATTGAGCGTATTTCTATTGCAGTTACACCAGGTAATACAGCTTATGTTTATTTGTTAATTGGTAGATCTTCGGATCAAGGTTTATTAGGTATTTATCGTTCTACAGATAATGGAGCAACTTATACATTAAGAAAAGGTCCTACAGGTCCTAATTTATTAGGCTGGGAATCGAATGGTTCAGATGCTGGAGGTCAAGCTTTTTATGACTTGGCAATTGCTGCTTCTCCTACAAATGCTGAATTTGTAGTTGTTGGTGGTGTTAACTCTTGGAGATCAACAGATGGAGGAACAACTTGGACAATTAATACACACTGGACTGGATCGGGAGCACCTTATGTTCACGCAGATGTACATGCAATTGAATTTCTTCCAGGTTCAGGAACAACTTATTTCATGGGACATGATGGAGGAATTTCTAGAACTACAAATACAGGAACTTCATTTACTGATATAAGTGGAAATTTAGCGATTGCGCAACAATATAGAATCGGTTTATCTGCAACTACTGCAGGTCGAATGGTGACAGGTCATCAAGATAATGGAACAAACATGTTGAATGCTGGAACTTGGAACCAAATTTATGGTGGTGACGGAATGGATTGTTTCATTGACAGAACGAATAACAATACTATTTATGGTTCTTATGTTTATGGAGATTATTACAAATCTACAAATGGAGGTGCTTCATGGACAACAATCACAACTGGATTACCTGGTGGAGATTGGTTGTGTACATGGCATCAAGATCCAGTAACTGCTGCAACTTTATATGCAGGAGGTAGATCTGCGATGTATCGATCAACTAATGGAGGAACAAATTGGTCTGCTTTAGGTACACCTTCAGGTACAGGAAGTATTTTAGAGTTTGCTATTGCTCCAAGTAACAACCAGATTATCTATTCGGTTAAACAAAACGCTGTTTCTAAATCAACAAATGGAGGTACAACTTGGACAAATGTGACAGGGACAATTCCAACTGGATCTGCATCAGTTACCAATGTTACGGTTTCAAATACGAATCCTAATATCGTTTTTGTGACCCTATCAGGTTATTCTGCAGCAAATAAAGTGTTTAAATCGATTGATGGTGGAACTACTTGGACTAACTACACAACTGGTTTACCAAATGTTCCATGTAATACAATCGTTTATCAAAATGGAGCAGCAAATGATCTTGTGTATGTTGGAACAGATATTGGTGTTTTTTATAGAGACAATACCATGGGTTCATGGGTTTCATATATGACAGGATTACCAAGAGTAGCTGTAAGAGATCTTGAAATTTTCTACACAACTGGAAAAATTAGAGCAGCTACTTATGGACGTGGAGCTTGGGAAAGTGATTTAGCTAGTTTAGGTGCAAATCCACCAGTTGCTGAATTTACAGCTTCTCAAACTACAATTTGTGCAGGAAATACAATTACGTTTACGGATCAATCTGCATTTGCGCCAACATCTTGGGCTTGGACATTTACAGGTGGAACTCCAGCAACATCAACAGCTCAAAACCCAACAGTTACTTATGCTACAGCGGGAACATATAATGTTACATTAACTGCTACAAATGCGAATGGAAATAACGCAATTACGAAGTCGGCTTACATTGTAGTATTGCCAAATTCAGGTTCTGCTTTGCCTTTAACTGAAGGATTTGTTGCAACGACAATGCCTCCAACAGGATGGTCAATAATTAATGGAAATGGTTCAACTACTTGGGCACACTCAACAGCAGCCGGACTTGCTCCAACTGCTGGAAATTCAATAATGTTTGATAATTACAATGTAAACGACGGAGATGATGACGAATTTAGAATCAGAGCATTGTCATTAACATCTTTAAGTGCAGCTCAATTGAGTTTCGATGTAGCTTATGCTCCATATGATGCATCAAATTTCGATGGATTAGAAGTTTTGGTGTCAACGGATTGTGGGATAACTTTTACTTCAGTATTTTCAAAATCTAATACAGTTCTTGCAACAGCAGCAGCTAATACAAATCAATTTACACCAACAGCAGCTCAATGGAGAAATGAAATTATTAGTTTAACTCCATATGTTGGTCAATCAAATGTAATCGTTGCATTCAGAAACTTATCGGGTTACGGAAATAGATTGTTTGTTGATAATATCAATATAACTGGAACTGGTGCAGCAACAGCATCTTTCACTCCATCATCTACAAGTGTTTGTCAAGCGCAAAACGTTACGTTTACAGATGCTTCGAGTGGTGCAACTTCTTGGTCATGGAACTTTGGAGCTGGAGCAACACCTGCAACAGCAACAGGAGCTGGACCTCATACAGTTTCTTATTCTACATCAGGTTCAAAAACAGTAACACTAACAATTAATGGTTCAATTTCATCGAATCAAGTAATTACTGTTAACGCTTTACCTTCAACTCCTACAATTAGTGCTGGAAGTGCAACTACTTTCTGTGCTGGTGGGTCTGTGAATTTAACATCAAGTGCTGGAACTAGCTATTTATGGTCAACAGGTGCAACAACTCAAACGATTAGTGCTACAACTGCTGGGTCATACTCAGTTCAAGTTACAAATGCTTCTGGTTGTCAAAGTACAGCAAGTACAGCAACTACAGTTACAATAAATGCTTTGCCTTCAACACCAACAATTTCTGCTGGTGGGGCAACTACATTCTGTACAGGTGGTTCTGTTGTTTTAACTTCAAGTACTGGAACAAGTTACTTATGGTCAACAGGAGCTACAACACAAACGATTAGTCCTTCAACAGCTGGAACTTATACTGTTCAAGTTACAAATGCTGCAGGTTGTCAAAGTGCTGCAAGTTCGGGGACAACAGTTACTGTAAATGCATTACCTTCAACACCAACAATTTCTGCTGGTGGACCAACAACTTTCTGTGCGGGTGGCTCTGTTGTTTTAACTTCATCAGCTGGTTCAGGTAATAATTGGTCAACAGGAGCGACAAGCAACTCAATTACTGTTAGTACTGCTGGAACATATACGGTCAATACAAATAATGGAACTTGTACTTCTGCGAATTCAAGTGGAATTACAGTTACCGTAACTCCTTCCGTTACTCCTGCGGTTTCAGTTGCATCGAATGATGCAGATAATACAATTTGTTCTGGAACGGCGGTAACATTTACAGCTTCTCCTACAAATGGTGGGGCATCTCCAGTTTATCAATGGCAAATTAATGGATCAAATGCTGGAACGAATTCGCCAACATTTAATACTTCAGGTCTTACAAATGGACAAGTAGTTACGTGTATTTTGAACTCAAATGCCAATTGTGCGTCACCTTCAAGTGCAAATTCATCTGGAATTACAATGACTGTAAATAGTGTACCAGCTCTTCCTGGAACGATTACTGGAAACGCTTCAATTTGTTCTGCTTCAACTGGAAATGTGTATTCAATTACTGCAGTTCCTGGTGCAACAAATTATACGTGGTCTGTTCCTTCTGGTGCTACTATCACTTCGGGTCAAGGGACGACATCAATTACGGTAGATTTTGGTTCAACTTCAGGAAACGTAACTGTTAATGCTTCCAATACATGTGGAACTAGTGCAAATCAATCACAAGCAGTAACAGTGACTTCTTCTTTGCCAACACCAACGATTACAATTACTGGAGCAACAAGTATTTGTTCAGGTTCATCAGTCGTGTTAACTTCATCTGCTGCTGCAGGAAATACGTGGTCGAATGGTGCTACAACTTCATCGATTACAGTTTCAACAGCAGGAACTTACTCTGTCATTGTAAACAATGGTTCTTGTGTTTCTCCAAGTTCGGCTGGAACAACAATTACTGTAAATCCATTACCTCCAACTCCAACAGTTACAGCAAGTGGACCAATTACTTTCTGTGAAGGTGGAAGTGTAGATTTGACTTCATCTTCAAGTACAGGAAACACTTGGTCTTCTGGACAAAACACACAAACTATCAGTGTAACGACATCTGGTGTATATACTGTAACAACTAATGATGGAACGTGTACTTCACTGGCTTCAAGTCCAATTACAGTAACTTCTAATCCAAAACCAAATGTCACTTTTGGAGCTTTAACGGATGTATGTAATACAGACGCAGCATTTGTTTTGACACAAGGAAGTCCAGTTGGTGGAACTTATTCAGGATCTGGTGTTACAAGTGGTTCTTTTGATCCTTCACTAGCTTCAATTGGAGCAGTGAACTTAACGTATGATTTTACAGATGGAAACGGTTGTTCAAGTTCTGCATCTACTCTAATTAATGTAAATGATTGTACGTCTTTATCTGAATTGGAAGAAATGGGTATTAATTTATATCCAAATCCAACACATGGTTTGGTTCAAATTACTTCTAAAGAAGAGTTGAGTTCAGTTACTTGTTACGATGAAAATGGAAAAGTTGTAATCAAGAAAAGTCAACTAAAAGATAAAAATGCTACTGTTGATTTAACTTCATTTGCAAATGGAACGTATTCAATTGAATTACAATTCTCAAATGGGAAAAGTATTAAAACAAAAGTTATTCTAGTCAATAAGTAAACCGCTACTTCTACTTATGAACGAAATGCCAGCTTGAAAAAGTTGGCATTTTTGGTTTTTATTAAATCAAGAATCGAAATCAAGTTTAGATTCTAAATCCGATTATGCAAACATCATCTGTTTGTTCAGCGTCACCTTTCCATTCTTCAAATGAAACTTGAAGGTTTTGTTTTAGTTCCTCTTCAGATAAATGCATTTTATTTTGAATCAGTTCCTTTAAAGTACTATACTTAAATTTTTTGTCTTTTGGTCCTCCAAATTGATCTGCAAATCCATCCGAGAATAAAATGAATAAATCAGTTGGAGAGTAAGAATAGGTATGCGTTGTAAATGGAATTTTATTGTCTGAATGTCCTATTGGTTGTTTATCTGGACTCAAAATGGAACATCCATTTTCATTAAAGATCCATAACGGATTATTTGCACCAGACCATTCTATTTGTTTTGATTTAAAATCAATTTTAATGAGAGAGATATCCATTCCATCTTTTAAAGAAGAACTTTCTTTTGTCAATCGTTCAACAACTAAATCTCGTGTTACATCTAAAATTTCCCCTGTTTTTCCTTTTGGTAATTTATTGAATGCTTCATTCAAAGAATTGATACATAAAACAGAAACCATAGCTCCTGGTACACCATGTCCAGTACAATCAGCTACAGCTATGTAATAGTTTTCGTCTCTTTCAGCAAACCAATAAAAATCCCCAGCAATGATGTCTTTCGGTTGAAAGTAGATAAAAGATTGCGGTATTATTGCCTTTATAAGTGATTCAGAAGGGAGTAATGCATCTTGAATAAATTTTGCATAATGTATACTTTCAGTTATTTCTTGATTTTTCTCTTTCAATATATGTTGCTGTATCCGGAGTTCTTCTGTTCGAATTTCAACTTTTTCCTCCAATGAGTCATACGATTCTTTTAATTTATGAATCATCGAATTGAAGTTTTCCCCCAACTCTTGAATTTCTTTGGAGCCTTTTATTTGAATGTTTTCATTTAAGTGGTTTGCATCAATCATTTGAGTTTGATAGGATAAATGCTGTATTGGATCAGCAATTTTTTTCGTTCGCCATATAATTAAAGTCAGTAATAAAATCGAGGCAATGAAACCAATTATTAGGAAATCAAAGAGTAGATCTTGAAATAACTTTTGCTCTTCAGAATTGTCCGTTTTTAACTCTAAAACATATCCTGCATACAGATTTGATTTCATCACAGGTAGAAAAATAAATTCTAATTGTTCAATTGCTTTCGTTTTCGGATTGTCAATTAAAACAGTTTGATCTTTTCTGCTTTTAATACACTTTGCAAAAGCGGAAGCTATATGTTTGGGTGAATTGGCTTTTGAATTGATGTTTTTAACGGTCAAATTCAAATAGGATTCGTTAACTCCTGGATATCGTTTTCCCATTGAACGTATTTTTTTCAATAACAAAGACCGATAGCTATCTGCTTGTGTAGAATAAAATCCCAATTCAATAATATATTGACGGTCTTTGGTTGGTAAAAACGAATATTTTTTAATTTTCCCAGTTCTAGTTTCCAAACCGAAACGATCCTCGTGAAATTTGTTACTCAATCGGATGTTCGTGAAATGCGGCAACATACTCGCTCCAAAATCTGTGAATTTTAAACCGAGATCTTTTTTAAACGTCGTATTTAAAATTTCAGTTTCTTTATTTATGATATAAATATGTTCGTTTTTGGTGTCTAATCCTAATTCTTTACTTAAACTATATAGATCAACTTTTTCAAGTTTTGATTGGTTGGCTAGACGATCTCTTAGCTCATAACTCAATTTTTCCATTCTTCCGATGAGGTCCTTTTCGTGTTCACGGATAGAATGGTCGTAATAATGAATTAAATTTTTTGTCTCTGCTAAAATATTATTCCTGTTTTCCCTGTTTTTTTGATGCAATCGTTCTTTATCTATTTGATAGAATAAATAAAACACTGCAGACAAGACCAATACCACTGGAATCAATAAATTGATCAACAATTGTGCGCGAATACTGCTAAAACGTGTTTTCATAGTATGAGTGAATTGCACTAACAAGTTAAAACGGATTTTTCAATTTTAAATCGCAATAAGTTGTTTGCCAAGAAACGAAAATACAAAAAAGCTAAACGAAGCACTCATTTTGAGCATCAAAAAATATTTTTTACATCTACGCATAATAGTTGCGTAGTAGGCTTTCAACTTTGTGCTGTCAAAAGAGACAAACGTTCTTTGATTAAACATTAAATCAAGTATTTGCTTCTATTTTAAAATCCTATATTCACATATGAGGGTGTAACAATTCGGTTGCACTCTCTTTCGGTTTCTGTATCTTTGTAAAATGATATTCAATAGAGAAGGACTTTTATTAGTTGGTGAAGAATCGGAACGCTTGCTTTTTAGAAAAGTAACTGATGCGGATTTCGCTACGTGGTTGACATTTTGCGAAGAAGAAGATGCTTTAAAATACATTTTTTCGAAAGAAGATCAGTTGTTGACTCCTATTCAAAAATGTGAAAAATGGTTTGAAAAAGTAAACAATCGTTATGAAAACTCTCTTGGAGGAATGAATGCTTTGATTGAAAAAGAAACAGGAAATTTAGTTGGTCAATGTGGACTTTTAATTCAAACAATCGATGGAGTGGAAGAATTAGAAATTGGTTATTCTTTGTTAAAAGATTTCCGAGGAAAGGGTTTTGCAATTGAAGCTGCAAGTAAATGCAAAGATTTCGCTATTAAAAATAAATTATCAGATAGTCTAATATCTGTAATTATTCCAGAAAATCTTAGTTCAATTGCTGTTGCTGAAAAAAATAGAATGACAAAAGAAAAAATAACAATTCAACACGGAGATTCAGTTGCTATTTATAGAATTTCTATCTAATTACTGATCAATTCGAGGTAAATTGATTTTTTCTTTAATTACAAAGCTTAATGGAAATTGATTTTGAGCTTGTGCTTTAATATTTTCAGCTTCTAGTTGTGATCTAAAATCTCCAACTTTTAAAAAATAGTTTGGTGCGTTGTACTCAACATAGGTGTCAATTTTCGGAAATAAAGATACAAAGCGAGCTCTTTGTTCATCTATTACAGACTTACTTTGATCAAAAGAAAGTTGAATTCTATAACCAGAAATTTGTGGACTTGTTGCAGGAGGAATGATTTGACTTTGGTTTTTCACCAACTGGTCTATACGGGCATCTTTTTCAATTGTAACTTGTCCAAAGAAATGATTAATAAATATGAATGAGAAAATAAAAGTTATAGTTTTCATTTTTTATATTTTTTCAAAAGTAATTCATTCTATTTTTTAATCAACACGATTTAACTTCTTTTTAATTAAATCTTAAACAAAAGATCATTTTGTCTATTTTTTAACTTTAAATTTTGGTTGAAGTTTAAACAAATCTACTAATATAGAAGGGTTTGTTAAATATTGCGAAATACACCCTTATTTAGAATCATTTTAAATTAAAATATTGATGTAATAATTTGTCAGAAAAGTGTCATGAAATTGGTCTGTTCTGCTACCTTTGCAAGCGTAAAATAGTGTGTTCACTCGATTTTACAAAGGTTTAAAACAAATAAAATATCTAATAGTCAGATGTTTAGAAGTATAAAACAATGGTGTATCGGTGCGCTCACAACGGTGTTTGTGATGGGTGCTACAGATGGATATGCGGCAGGTATTGATGGTGGTGCGCTTTTTAAAGCAAAGTGTGCAACTTGTCATCAGCCACATAAGGATGGAACTGGTCCAAAGTTGTATCAAGTTAGACAGGCTTGGGAAGCTGGAGGTGCTGGACCTGAGGCAATTTATCAATGGGTAGCAAACTGGTCTGCAGCTGCTGCAAGTGATAAATACGCTGCAGGAGTTCAGGCTAAAAAGCCAACTGCGATGTCTCAGTTCCCAGAGTTAGCTGGTAAGAAAGATGAAATCAATGCGATTTTTGATTACATTGATGCTCAGCCAGATCCTGCTGCCGCTCCAGCGGATGGAGGTGCTACAGGTGCTGCTGCTCCTGGTGCTGCTGGTGTTGAAGAACAAGAAGATGGTCTTTCGTGGATTTGGATTGTTCTTGGTGTTGTGTTTGTTTCAATGATCTTCGCTGTTGGTGGTGTAAGACGTCAGTTGAACAACGCTTCTAAACTAGCATCGGGTGAGTCAGTTGATGACACTAAATCATTTGGTCAAGAATTCAAATCTTGGGCTTGGAAATACAAACGTTATGTTGGTATTGGTGGTTTGGTTGTTGTAATGGGATTGATTGTAATGCTTTTCTTAGCTGGTTATTCAATCGGTGTTGTAGAAGATTATCAACCGTCTCAACCAATTGCATTCCCACATACAGTTCATGCTGGAAAAAATGGTATTGATTGTAAATATTGTCACAATTCAGTTACAAAATCAAAATCTGCTGGTTTACCAACAGTAAACGTGTGTATGAACTGTCACAAACAAATTGCAGGAAATACTCCAGAACAACAAGCTATGATTGCTAAAATCTACGAAGCTGCTGGTTGGGATGGACAACAGTATACTGGAAAAACGAAAGAAATCGTTTGGAATAAAGTACACGTTTTACCTGATCACGTTTATTTTAACCACTCTCAACACGTTGTTGCTGGAGGAGTTGATTGTAAACAATGTCACGGTGATATGACTCAACAGCTTGAGACAGCAAAAGTTCAACCAGTTACTGAGTTGAATAAGGTTGAAGGAAACATTCCGTTAACTAAGAAAACATTAACAATGGGATGGTGTATTGAGTGTCACGCTGAAAAAGCAATCACTGAAGGATCTATTGATAAAAAAGGTGATGGTTACTATATGGAAATCCATAACCGTTTATTAAAAGATAAAAAATTATACCGTTCTTATTTAGAAGATAAAAAAGTAACTGTAAAAGAATTGGGTGGTTGGGAATGTGCTAAATGTCACTATTAATTAACTCATAACAGTAGTATAAAGAATATGGCTATGTCAAAAAAATATTGGAAAGGAATTGATGAATTGCAAGAAACGAAAGCATTCATCGAATCGAGAGATAACGAGTTTCCACAGTCAGTTTCTGTTGACGAGTTTTTGGGAGATGAGCAATTAGCTGAAACATCAACTGCACGTCGCGACTTTCTGAAATTCTTAGGTTTTAGCGTTGCTGCAGCTACAGTTGCTGCTTGTGAGGCTCCTGTTACAAAGGCAATCCCTTATGTAATTAAACCAGAAAACGTTACTCCAGGTATGCCAACATGGTATGCTTCAACTTACTATGATGGAAATTCATACGCAAGTATCTTAGTAAAAACACGTGAAGGTCGTCCTATTTATATCAAAGGAAACCGTGATCATGGATTTACTATGGGAGCTACGAATCCACAAATCATTGCTTCGGTTTTAGGTTTGTACGATCAAGCTCGTTTATCAAGTGCTCAAATTGCTGGTAAAAATGTATCTTGGAGTACTTTGGATAAAGAAGTTGTTTCAAAATTGAAAGCAATTGGTAAAAAAGGTGGTAAAGTAGCTATCGTTTCTCCAACAATCATTTCAATGGGAATCCAAACAGCATTAGTTGAATTATCAAATTCAATTTATGGTGAGACTCCTCAAAATGAAATGGCTGGACCAGCTTTCAATCCAAACTTTAATGTAATCAATTACGATGCGGTTTCTTATGCAGGTATGCGTGAGGCTAACTTAGCATCTTTTGGAATGCGTGCAATTCCTGATTATGATTTCACTGCTGCTAAAACAATCGTTTCTGTTGGTGCTGATTTCATGGGAACTTGGTTGTTAGGTAACCAATTTGCTGCGCAATATGCAACAAGAAGAAATCCTGATGGAGAGTGGATGTCGAAACACTACCACTTCGAGTCAACAATGTCTGTTTCTGGTTCTAATGCTGATGAGCGTGGACCAATCAAACCATCTGAACAAGCTGCTGTTTTAGCATACTTATTAAAAGGGTTTGGTGTAAATACAGGTGTTTCAACAGATTTAAATACTGAAGCAAAAGCAGTAGCAGAAGATGCATTAAAAGCATTGAAAGCTTCAAAAGGTGCTTCAATAGTAGTTGCTGGTTCTAACAATGTTGGAATTCAAATTCTTACAAATAAATTAAATGAGGTTCTTGGTTCGTATGGTAAAACATTGAAATTCGAGAATCAAATTATGCTTTTCCAATCGGAAGATGCGAAAATGGCAGCTTTCGTTAAAGATGCAATCGCTGGAAAAGTTGACGGTGTTATCTTCTTAGGTGCAAATCCAGTTTATTCACTTCCAAATGGAAAAGAATTTGCTGCAGCTCTTTCGAAAATGGATGTTTCAGTTGCAATTTCAACTCACGCAGATGAAACAGCTTCAAAATGTTCTCACATCGCTGCATCTCACCATGATTTAGAAGCTTGGAATGATTTCAATCCAAAAGCTGGACATTATGGTATTGCTCAACCAACAATTCGTCCTTTACACAATACTGCTGATCCTATCGAATCATTAATGGTTTGGGCTGGTAAAGCTGATCGTGGTGGAAAAGATTCAAAAGTTGCGTACAACTTGATCCAAAACAATTGGATGAAGTATGGTTACCCTGCTGAAGCTTCAAAAATGGACTTCAATACTTATTGGGGATTAAAAGTACACGATACTGTTGATACAATGCCAATGCCTGCGGTACCAGTTACGTTTAATGCTGCGGCTTTAAGTGGTGTTGCTGGTAAATTACCTAAGTTCTCTGGAACTGAAGTTGTTTTCTACCAAAAAATGGGTATCGGAAACGGATCATTAGCTGCAAATCCATGGTTACAAGAGTTGCCAGATCCAATCACTAAAGTTACTTGGGATAACTATATCACAATGAACCCAGGTGAAATGGAGAAAAATGGTTATGCAACTACTTACGATCAGGAAAATGGTTTAAATACTGCTGATGTAACTGTTAATGGTCAAAAGTTCACGTTACCAGTTTATCCATCTCCAGGACAAGTTGCTGGAACAATCGGTATCGCTTTAGGATACGGACGTGGAGAAGCTAACGAAGCAATCGGAAACGCTGCATACCAAACATTACAGTATGGAGGGTTCGATTTAGACGAAAAAGGAAATCGTAAAGCAATTGGACAAAATGCTTACCGTATGGTAGGAATGTCTAATGGTACATATTCTTATGAAGGTTCTGCTACAGTTGCTAAAGCTGCAGGAATTCATTTGATTGCTGCTACTCAAATTCACCACACGGTGATGGGTAGAAACTCAATCATTAAAGAAACTTCTTTAGAAATTTATAAAAACGAAGAGCCAGGTGTTTACAATCACAAACATGTGTTACATACACATGAAGGTGAGAAACCTATTTCTGAGTTTGATTTATGGGATGCACATCCTGTAGAACACATTGGTCACCGTTGGGGTATGTCAATTGACTTATCAAACTGTATCGGATGTGGATCTTGTTTGATCGCTTGTCAAGCTGAAAATAACGTACCAGTAGTTGGTAAAGATGAAATCAGAAGAGGACGTGAAATGCACTGGTTACGTGTAGATCGTTACTTCGCTTCTGATGTTGAGGCTGCTCCAGGTTCAAGAAAAGATCATGGAATGAGCAAAATGGAATACTTTGCAGCAGCTGAAATCGCTTCAAACAATCCTAAAGTTGTTCACATGCCGTTGATGTGTCACCACTGTAACCACGCTCCTTGTGAGACTGTGTGTCCAGTTGCTGCAACAACACACTCAAACGAAGGTTTGAATCAAATGGCTTATAACCGTTGTATTGGTACACGTTACTGTGCTAACAACTGTCCATACAAAGTACGTCGTTTCAACTGGTTCAACTATCCTTCTTACAAGAAGTTTACTGAAGTCAATCCAGCACAAGATGATTTAGGACGTATGGTATTGAATCCAGATGTTACAGTTCGTACGCGTGGTGTAATGGAAAAATGTTCATTCTGTGTACAACGTATTCAAGCTGGTAAATTGGTAGCTAAAAATGAAGGTCGTCCAGTTCAAGATGGTGATGTAGTTACAGCATGTCAAGATGCTTGTCCTACAAACGCAATCACAGTTGGTGACTGGAATGATGTTAATTCAGCTATTCGCAAAGTATCTGGTGAGAAACGTGCTTACCAAGCGCTAGAAGAAGTTGGTGTTAAACCAAATGTTTGGTACCAAGTGAAAGTTCGCAACGAAAGAAATGCTGAATTGAATAAATTGGTTGCTGTCCACAATGCTGAAGAAGCTAAGGCTGAAAAAGCTAAGGGACAAGCGAAAGAAGGAAAAAAGAATCATTAATTGCTAAAAATAAAGTCTAATGCATAAGGAAGCTGCAATTCGTGAACCCCTCATAATAGGTCACAAAACGTATCACCAAATTACTGAGGATGTTTGCAAACCGATAGAGGACAAAGCACCACGCATGTGGTACATATTGTTCGGGATCGCTTTGGTTATCGGTTTATACGGAGTAGGATGTATTTTCTACTTATTAGGAACAGGTATCGGAGTTTGGGGTCTAAACAAAACAATTGGTTGGGCATGGGATATCACTAACTTCGTTTGGTGGGTTGGTATCGGTCACGCCGGAACCTTAATCTCCGCGGTATTGTTATTGTTCCGTCAAAAATGGAGAATGGCGATTAACCGTTCTGCTGAGGCGATGACAATCTTCGCTGTATTCATGGCAGGTTTATTCCCGTTAATTCACATGGGACGTTTATGGGTAGGTTATTGGACATTACCATTACCAAACCATTTTGGTTCTTTGTGGGTGAACTTTAATTCACCGCTATTATGGGACGTATTCGCGATTTCAACGTATTTATCAGTGTCATTGGTTTTCTGGTACATTGGTTTAATTCCTGACTTCGCTACAATTCGTGACCGTGTAAAAAAACCAATTCCAAAGAAAATGTATTCAATCCTTTCTTTTGGTTGGTCAGGTCGTGCTAAAAACTGGAATCGCTTTGAATTAGTTTCATTGGTATTAGCAGGTTTAGCAACTCCACTTGTATTCTCGGTTCACTCGATTGTATCTTTTGACTTTGCAACATCAGTAATCCCAGGTTGGCATACAACAATCTTCCCTCCGTATTTCGTTGCGGGAGCCGTATTCTCTGGATTCGCGATGGTACAAACACTATTATTAGTGATGCGAAAAGCAATGAAGCTGGAGGCATACATCCATACAAAACACGTAGAATACATGAACATTGTAATCATGGTTACAGGTTCAATCGTAGGAACTGCATATATCACGGAGTTATTCATTTCTTGGTATTCAGGAGTTGAATACGAAGCATATGCATTCATCAATCGTGCAACTGGTCCATACTGGTGGGCTTACTGGGCGATGATGACATGTAACGTTATTTCTCCTCAATTAATGTGGTTCAAAAAATTACGTCGTTCATTGTTATTTACATTCTTTATTTCAATTGTTGTAAATATCGGTATGTGGTTCGAGCGTTATGTAATTATCGTTACTTCTATTCACAGAGATTACTTGCCAGCTGCTTGGTCAATGCACTACCCAAGTCATATTGACTTAGGTGTTTATGTTGGAACAATTGGTTTATTCTTTGTATTCTTCTTATTGTTTGCTCGTTTCTTCCCAGTATTGGCATTGAACGAATTGAAAACAATCTTGAAATCGTCTGGTGAGTCATACAAAAATGACGCTCCTGAAACGATTCACCCATATTTTGCAAAAAACGGTCATGGAGATGACCACAATCATTAATACTTAAGACATGGCAGAGAAAGTAATTTATGCAATGTACGACGACGACGATGTGTTGAAAGATGGCGCAAAGAAGTTGGTCGCGAAAGGAGTTAAAGTAGCTGAAGTTTTTTCACCATTCCCAATTCACGGAATTGATCCAATTATTGGTGTGAAGCAAACTCGCTTAGGTATTATGGCTTTTATCTATGGTATCACTGGAACGATGTTAGCTACAATTGGTATGCGTTTTTTCATGATTTCAGACTGGCCAATGAATATTGGTGGTAAACCAAGTTTTACATACTTAGACAATGTGTTGGCTTTCATTCCAATTACATTTGAGTTTACAGTTTTATGTGCAGCTCACGGTATGGCAATCACTTATTTACTATTAAATAGAACTTTGCCTGGTATGCCAGCTTCAAATCCTGATCCTCGTACAACAGATGATAAATTCGTAATGGAATTGCGTTTGTCACAAAATCAACAATATTCTTCAGAAGAATTGTTGGCGATGTTGAACGACACAGGAGTGATTGAAATTGATCAAAAAGAATTAGCAAAATAACTGTAGAATATCCGACAGCTAAAAGAAAAAATGATGAAAGGGAAATTCAACATATTTGCACAGTTTTCATTAGTGGCGTTGCTAGCAGCAGCGTGTTCTTCTGATCCAGACAGTGCAGGAGTAGAGTACATGCCAGATATGTACCGTTCACCAGCAATTGAACCATACGTTGATTATGGTGAAGTGCGTGGAAAAATTAACGATGATTTGAAAATGCGTCGTTCAGCTATGGTTCCACCAAGATATACTGTTCCATACGTAGGAAAAGATTCTGCAACTGTTATGATGATGTTGCCTTATCACCGTCTACCAGGAAGTGCTTTTGGTTTGACTCATGGTTTATTCCATTTTGATTTATCTTCAAATGCAGATGCAGATTTTGAATACAAAGCTTCTGCAGCTGATATGAATCCTTTAAAATTAACTTCACAAGAACAAGCAGATAAATTATTTGTAACAGGTAAGGCTTTATTTGTTGCTAACTGTCAGCATTGTCACGGTGAAAAAGGAGATGGAAACGGTCCAATGGTTGCTTCAGGTGCTTACTCTGGTGTTCCAGATTATAAAAACTTGACAATTACTGAAGGTCAAATGTTCTACTCTATTTACTACGGTAAAGGTATGATGGGTGCACATGGATCAACTTTAAACAAAAAAGAGATCTGGACTTTGGTTCATTACATCAAGAAATTCCAAAATGCTGATTACGGTAAGTTTGATGCAAATGGAAAACTACCTGCTCCAGCTCAAGTGGCAGATACAACAGTTAAAAAATAATTAAACTACAAAAAGATACAAAATGGAATTCGTAGTTTCGTCAAAAGCAAAAAAGGTGACAATTGTCTTAATGGCAATCGGAATCATCTTTACATTGTTAGGTGTTTACTTTGCTATCAAAGATCACCATACAAATTTTCAGACTCGTGTATTAGGAAATGTTTTAGTTAATAGCTTCTTTTTCTTCGCAATCGGTCTAGGTGCATTGTTCTTCTTAACACTTCAATACGCAACAGAAACTGGTTGGTACGCATCAATCAAACGTGTAATTGAAGGTGTAGCAGGTTTCTTACCTTACGGTGTAGGTTTAATGTTGTTGATTTTATTGGCATTAACTTTAACAGATGGTGGTGGTATTTATCCTTGGATGGATGATGAAGTTGTTGCTCATGATAAAATTCTTCAAGGAAAACATTTTTACTTAAATAAAGGTTTCTTCTGGTTAAGAACAATCGTTTACTTAGGAGTTTACTTAATTTTCTGGAATGCTTTCCGCAAACGTTCAATTCAAGAAGATATTGAAGGTGGTTCTGCAATTCACTTTAAAAATTACCGTAGAGCTGCTTTGTTCTTAGTATACTTTGCTGTATTCTCTTCAACTTCTGCTTGGGACTGGATCATGTCAATTGACACACACTGGTTCTCTACATTATTTGGATGGTACGTATTCGCAGGTATGTGGTGTTCTACAATGATTGTTTTAGTGACATTAACATTGTACTTAAAGAAACAAGGTTACTTACAAAAAGTAAACGAAAGTCATATCCACGATTTAGGAAAATGGACATTCGCAACTTCTTTCTTGTGGTCATACTTATGGTTCTCTCAATTTATGTTGATTTGGTATGCGAATATTCCTGAAGAGGTAACATATCACTTAACACGTATTGAGCATTTCAAAGGTTTATATTTTGGTATGTTCTTTATAAACTTTGCGTTCCCTATGTTGTTATTAATGTCAAGAGATGCAAAACGTCACGCAGGGGTATTGACAATCGTTGGATTAATCATTTTTGCAGGACACTGGATGGATGTATATTTAATGGTTACTGGAGGTTCTTTGGGTAAACACGCTAAGTTTGGATTGTTAGAATTAGGAATGCCTTTCATCTTTTTAGGGTTCTTTATTCGAGTAATCTTAATGAATTTATCTAAACGTCCATTGATGCCGGTGAATCACCCATTCTTAGACGAAAGTTTACATCACGAAATTTAATTTCTAACAATTAAAGTAAAGATCTTTTAAATAAAAAAACATGGTAAAGCTGTTTATATTATTGGTAATCGTATTAGGAGCAATTGCAATAGCGCAAGTTGTTCGTTCATACGAATTGTCTTCCAAATTAAATGGAAGAAGAGAAGAAGAAGTACCTAATCGTGATAACAAGTTAAATGCAAACTTATTGTTAGTATTTATGTTATTGTTTTTTGCATCATTTATTTGGTTAATGGCAAAATACGGTTGGACAGGAAGAGGCGATGCTGCTACAAAAGTAGGTCGTGATACAGATTGGTTATTAGACCTAAACTTTGTTATCATTATTGCTGTATTCTTCATTACTAACTTCTTATTGTTCTTCTTCGCATGGAAATATGTACGTAAACCAGGAGTGAAAGCATATTGGTTTCCACATGACAACCGCTTAGAATTAGCTTGGACAGTTACTCCAGCAATCGTTTTGGCAATCATCATCATCTTAGGTTTGAAGTCTTGGAATGAACAAACTTCAGAATCATCTAAAGAAGCAGTAAAAATTGAATTGTTTTCTAAGCAATTTGACTGGACAGTTCGTTTGGCAGGTGAGGATAACCAATTAGGTTATTTCGACTATAAGTTAACAAATGAAAACAATGCATTAGCTTTAATGACTACAATGTCAATTCAAAATGCAATTGATTCAATGGAAAACAGTGCATCTGGGGTTAAAGCTTTAGAACTTAAATTAAACGATCGTAAATTGATGTTTGATCCTGAAACACATGCGTTGATGGTGAAAGATTTAGCTAGTAAAGAGCGTTTTCTACGTATGTTGTACCAAATGAAAGCAAATCACAATGCGAAAATGGATAAACGTGCATACGATGATATCGTTTTCTCAGGTGGAGATACTTTGTATTTATGTGAAGGTCAAGAGTACGAATTTAATTTCCGTGCTAAAGACGTAATCCACTCAGCATTTTTCCCACATTTCCGTCAACAAATGAACACAGTTCCTGGTATGACTACACGTATGAAGTTTACTCCAGACGTGACAACTAAGGAAATGAAGAAGAAAATGAACGACGAAAATTTCAATTATGTATTGATGTGTAACAAGATCTGTGGATCATCACACTACAAAATGAAATTAATGGTTGTTGTATTGGATAAAAAAGCATACGATGAATGGTATTTGAAAGTATCTTATAACGATACTCCTGCTCAAAGAAAAGCTTTAGCTAAATTACTTAAGGAGAAAAATTTAAAATTAACTCCTGAAATAATTAAACAGTATAAAGACGGTTCTAAAGTTTGGAAAAACACATACGCTTTAACTAAACCAGCAGAAGCTCCTAAACCAGCAGACGGTGGAACAGGTTCAGATTCAACAAATGTTGCATTAGTACCAGCAGCAGACACAACAAAAAAATAATTTTTTAAACGAATAAATTAAATAAAATCATGGCAGCTCACGAAGCACACGCACATCACGACGCTCACGGTCATCACCACCATGAGGAAGGTTTTATTTCGAAGTACATCTTTTCGATGGATCACAAGATGATCGGAAAGCAGTTCTTGATGACAGCCGTTTTTATGGGAGTAGTAGCAATGTTATTGTCTATCTTATTCCGTATCCAATTAGCTTGGCCAGGTGAACAATCTGACTTCTTGTCATTCTTCTTAGGAGAAACTTGGGCGCCAGGTGGTGTAATGAAGGAATCAATGTACTTAGGTTTGGTAACAATCCACGGTACAATCATGGTATTCTTCTTATTAACAGGTGGTTTATCTGGTACTTTCTCTAACTTGCTAATTCCATTGCAAATTGGAGCAAGAGATATGGCTTCAGGTATGTTAAATATGTTATCATATTGGATGTTCTTATTGTCTTCTATTATTATGTTAGCGTCTTTGTTCATCGAAACAGGACCAGCTTCATCAGGATGGACAATTTACCCTCCATTATCTGCACTTCCTCAAGCAATTGAAGGTTCAGGTCAAGGGATGACAATGTGGTTGATTTCAATGACGATTTTCATTGCATCATCTTTATTGGGTTCATTGAACTATATCGTAACAATCTTTAACTTACGTACTCAAGGAATGAAAATGACACGTATGCCTTTAACAATTTGGGCGTTTTTCGTGACTGCAGTTCTTGGTGTATTGTCTTTCCCAGTTTTATTATCAGCAGCTTTGTTGTTGACAATGGACCGTTTAGCTGGAACATCTTTTTACTTATCTGATATCATCGTTGGTTCAGAAATGTTAGAAAATCATGGTGGTTCCCCAATTTTATACCAACATTTATTTTGGTTCTTAGGTCACCCTGAGGTATACATCGTATTATTACCAGCTCTTGGTTTAACTTCAGAAATTATTGCAACCAATTCTCGAAAACCTATCTTTGGTTACCGAGCTATGATTGGATCTATCCTTGCAATTGGTTTCTTATCGTTTATTGTTTGGGGTCACCACATGTTCATTACCGGAATGAACCCATTCATTGGATCTGTATTCGTATTTACAACTTTATTGATCGCTATTCCATCTGCTGTAAAAGTATTTAACTACTTAACAACAATCTGGAAAGGTGCAAATATCTACACTCCTCAAATGTTGTTCTCTGTAGGATTGGTTTCTACATTCATCACGGGTGGTGTTACAGGTATTATCTTAGCAGATTCTGCTTTAGATATCGCAATTCACGATACTTATTTCGTTGTTGCTCACTTCCACATTGTAATGGGTATGTCAGCAGTATTCGGAATGTTCGCGGGTGTTTACCACTGGTTCCCTAAAATGTACGGAAGAATGATGAATACGCGTTTAGGTTATGCACACTTCTGGGTAACTTTAGTTGGTGCTTACGGGGTATTTTTCCCAATGCACTTCGTAGGTTTAGCTGGTGCGCCACGTCGTTATTATGATTATTCTGTTTACGCTGATTTTAACAAGCCATCTTTAGATATGATCATGGACTTAAACGTAATTATTACTGTATTCGCAATCATTGCTGCATTTGGACAATTGATTTTCTTATTCAATTTCTTCTACAGTATTTATAGAGGTCCTAAAGCGGTTCAAAACCCTTGGAAATCAAATACATTAGAATGGACTACTCCTGTTGAACACATTCACGGTAACTGGCCTGGTGCTTTACCTGTTGTTCACCGTTGGCCTTACGATTATTCTAAGCCAGGTGCAGAAGAAGATTACATTCCTCAAATTGTTCCTCTAGCTGAAGGCGAAGAAGAACATTAAAAATATGAAGGACTCGAAAGAGTCCTTTTTTTTTGCAATTGATTTCTTTTGGTCATTTTATATTTTCTCACTTGTACTTTAGACTGAATTAAGTATTTTTACACTACTATGATGGAAGAAGAAGATTCATTCGATTATCGTTCTGAAGCAAATAATCAGGAAAAAGATTACGATAAGGTGTTGCGCCCTAAAAAATTAAATGATTTTTCAGGTCAACCTAATATTGTCGATAATTTAGAAATCTTTATTCAAGCTGCGTTAAAACGTAATGAACCTTTGGATCATGTTTTATTACACGGACCTCCCGGACTTGGGAAAACTACTTTAGCAAACATTATTGCAAATGAACTTGGAGTGGGTTTTAAAGTTACTTCAGGACCTGTTTTAGACAAACCAGGAGATTTAGCTGGTTTATTGACAAATCTGAATACTGGTGACGTTTTATTCATTGATGAAATTCACCGTTTAAGTCCAGTTGTTGAAGAATATTTGTATTCCGCAATGGAAGACTATGTAATCGATATTTTAATCGATTCTGGTGCAAATGCACGAACAGTACAAATCGCTTTAAATCCTTTTACTCTAATTGGTGCAACAACTCGATCTGGTTTATTGACTGCGCCTCTAAGAGCACGTTTTGGAATCAATTCGCGTTTGGAATACTACGATTTGAAAACCTTGACAACGATCATTTATCGTTCCGCTGAATTATTAGATATTCCCATTCAAGAAGAAGCTGCCTACGAAATATCTAGAAGAAGTAGAGGAACTCCCCGAATTGCAAATGCAATCTTAAGAAGAGTACGTGATTTTGCGCAAATTAAAGGCGACGGAACGATTTCCATTGAAATTACCAACTTAGCGCTCGATGCTCTAAATGTCGATAAGTACGGCTTGGATGAAATGGATACGCGTATTCTAAAAGCAATGATTGATAAATTCAAAGGTGGACCTGTTGGTTTAACAACTATCGCTACTGCTATTGGTGAAAATGCAGGTACAATCGAAGAAGTATACGAGCCGTTCTTGATTCAAGAAGGATTTTTAATGCGTACTCCAAGAGGACGAAAAGTCACTGAAAAAGCGTATGTACATTTGGGTTATACTTCAGGTTGGCTACAAGGCGGTTTGTTTGAATGATTTCCAAAGATCAATATAAATCTTTTATTCGGTCCACAGCACAGCAATTAGGTTTCTTTAGTGTGGGCTTTTCCAAAGCTGAATTTTTAAGTGAAGAAGCGCCCAAATTAGAAGCTTGGTTGAAAAATGAAATGCATGGAAAAATGGAGTACATGAACAACCATTTTGATATGCGTTTGGATCCAACTCAACTTGTTCATGGTGCAAAAACAGTTATTTCTTTTTTATACAATTACTTTCCCAGCGAAACGCAAAACACAGAATCGTATCAGATTTCAAAATATGCATATGGCAATGATTACCACGATGTCATCAAAGATAAATTGAGAGAATTTATTCGCATTATTGAAAGTGAAATCGGAAGTGTTGAAGGACGTGTTTTTGTCGATTCAGCTCCCGTTTTAGAAAAAGCATGGGCAAAGAAAAGTGGACTTGGATGGGTGGGTAAAAACGCCAATTTGATTCACCCAAAAGCAGGTTCGTTTTATTTTTTAGCTGAATGGATTTGTGATTTAGAATTGGAACCAGATCAAGGAATCAAAGATTATTGTGGCACCTGTACAAAATGCATCGACGCTTGTCCAACGGAAGCGATTGTCGAACCCTATGTAGTCGATGGAAGTAAATGTATTTCCTATTTGACAATCGAATTAAAGGATCAATTGATTCCTTCTGAATTCAAAGGAAAAATGGACGATTGGATGTATGGCTGTGATATTTGTCAAGATGTGTGTCCTTGGAACCGCTTCTCAAAACCTCATAACGAAGAAAAATTCGTTCCGAAAAATGAATTATTGAACTTATCAAAATCCGATTGGGAGGACCTTTCCGAAGAAAGTTATCGCATTTTATTCAAAGGAAGTCCAGTAAAGCGCACTAAGTTTTCTGGATTGAAAAGAAATATTCTTTTTTTAAAACAATAATACCGTATAACCTTTGATAATACTGAAATAAAATTTCAGCATAACCAAAGCTAGCAAAGAATTATACTTTACATTAAATGCAATAAAATTTTAAATATACTCATTCATACCACCTTTTTGTCATTGCCACAAAAAGGTGGTGCCAAAAAGGTCTAGGCCTGTACTCCGTTTTCTTGTAAATTACGCGACATTTCACTGAAAAAAGTGAAACTCCTAACTTTGTAACCGAGGACTATTTTGCCTTTTCAAGTCAAAAAGTCTTCGACAAAGTGTCGTCAAACAGCACTTTTTCCCGCGTTTCATTTGCTTATTTACGAACGAAAACTTCATAAGGGCCATTCATCGTAGAAATTAAATCCTTCTTTCAAATGTAATTAGATGTAAATATGATAATACTCTATTTGACTTTAAATAATCGCTTGTATTTAAAGAACATCGCTAATTCAAATAGAAGAAAGAAAAAAGTAAAATAGAGGCGGTCCAAAAAGTCACCTGGAATAAATATTAGACAAAGTAAGGTAGTCACACTTAGCATGACAATTAGGATGATGTTACTTGGTTTCATTGTGCTTGTTTTCGTTCTTTAGTTTCTTGAATTTCAATGTAATCCGAACACCCATAAACAAAATTCCACCTATTAGAAATAGTTTGTTCTGAACTGTATATGGAACAAACAAAACAGTTACAAATCCGCTGACTAATGCGAATAGTAAGAAGTAGAGGAAGTATTTGTTGTTCATGAAAGATTCTTTTTTGTCAAATTTTAATAGTTTAAGATTAAAAATCAATCCATAAAAAACGTATCAATAAACTGCAAAAACTTCGCGAGGATGGTTTCACCTACGGTGGCGCGTTGAAGGATGGAAGGTTGTTCCTCGAGGATTTGGATGACTTCCTCTTTCTTGGGCTTACGTAAGGTGAACAGGTAGTTTTCTGTTAGCTTGCGGAGCTTTTCTGGATTTAATTTTTCCTCTTGCGTGAAGCGATCGAATGCTTTTCGTTTTTCCTCATTCATATAGGCAGAATATGCTTCTTCGATGTTCTCCTCGGCGATTAATGGCAAGTTTTCAATAATGAACTTCTCAATCAATTCGCGCTTTGAACGTAGTTTTGCTTCACCAGCAACTGTGTCTAAAATCTCTTTGCGACGTTTTGCTTGCTCTTCTGTTGAAACTGTTTTCAGTTTTGCCAACAATCCAAGTATATAGGAAACAGTAATGTCGTCGCGGTGAATCAATTCCAATTCAAAATCGACTTCCTCCAAAATAGATGTCTTTTCCTTTTTCTGCGTGACTTTATCAAATAAATCCAAGTACTTCGACTTGTAATTCTCAAAACTCTGTGCGTCCATTTCAATGTCCTCAAAACTAAAATCAACAAAGGACGAAATGATATTTTTCAAACGGATAATCTCACGAAATGCTTTGATAAATTCCAATTCATCGTACTCGCTTTCCAAAGTATCAACATCTTCAAAACGGGGCACAATTTCTAACAACTTTTCATAAGCCTCATTCATTTTTTCTACATAATCCTCATACGGTTGCATGATGATCACTTCCTTTGCTTCTTTGTTCGAAAACAAAGCAATTGCATCGTCTGTCGCTTTCTTTAAATTTCGGAATACAACAATGTTCCCCTGCGATTTTTTGTCACCAAAAATTCGATTCGTTCGAGAATATGCTTGAATCAATCCGTGGTACTTTAAGTTTTTGTCCACAAACAAGGTATTCAATGCTTTACTGTCGAATCCTGTCAAAAACATGTTCACAACGACCAATAAATCAACTTGTTTCGCTCGAACGCGTTGCGCAATGTCTTTGTAGTAATTGTAAAAAGATTGACTATCTTTTGTTGTGTAATTTGTACCGTAGGTTTTGTTGTAATCAATAATGTACGCTTCCAATTTATCGCGCTTGTGGAAAGCATTGTAATCTCCCTCTGGTTCAGCAACTTCATTGAAATCTTTTTCATCGTATTCGGAATCAATTTCTAACATGTCGTCGTTTGCACCATAACTAAAAATCGTTGCAATGTTTAAGTTGTGTTTACCTTCTGCTTTCAGGCGATTAAAAATATCCATGTAGCGTATCAAACTATTCACATTGCTCACACAAAACATGGCTGTGAATTCGCGGTGATGCGTTTTAATTGGATGTTGTTGGACAATGTATTCCGCAATTTTTTCCAAGCGTTGTTCACTGTCCATTAATTCCTCCGTGTCAATTGCTTCTACTTCAATGTCGACTTCGTTTTGTGTTTCTTTCTCGTGGTAACGACCAACGTATTCAACAGAGAAATTCAAGACATTTTGATCCTTGATTGCGTCTGTAATGACGTATTTATGCAATTGCTCACCAAATAAACTTGCAGTTGTTTGGTTTTGTTTCGATTTCGACAAAGCATTTTCCACGAAAATAGGCGTACCCGTGAAGCCAAACAATTGATAATTTGTAAAGTAATTCGTTATTTTTCGGTGCGTATCGCCAAACTGACTACGGTGACATTCATCAAAGATGAACACAATTTTTTTGTCTTTTAAATTGTTCATCGTCCGTAAATGATGGTCTTTCGTGATGGCATTGTACAACTTCTGAATCGTAGTAACTATCAAGGAATTAGTTGGGTCATTGAACTGATCAACTAAGGTTTGTGTGTTTTTGGTCATGTCCACACAGTCTTGTTTGAAGGCATTGAATTCCTTCGCTGTTTGGTAGTCCAAATCTTGACGATCGACACAGAAAACCACTTTTTCTACCTTTGGCAATTGCGACAAAATCTGACTGGCTTTGAAAGATGTCAATGTTTTCCCTGAACCAGTTGTATGCCAAATATATCCGTTACTATTGGAGTTTTTCACCCGATCAATGATGCGTTCAACAGCATTGAATTGGTAGGGGCGAAGTACCATTAAAACCTTATCTGAATTATGAAGAACAATGTATTTTGTAATCATTTTAGAGAGGTGACAACGCTCCAAAAATGTACTTGCGAAGTCTTCCAATTTCGAAATACGGTTATTGTTGTCGTCGGTCCAAAAAAT
>JBKDZA010000176.1:0-9122 GCA_046308455.1 Fluviicola sp. | reverse complement strand
TTCAAAGTAAAGTGGACGCAAAAGAATACTGGCTATTAACAAATGATTTTAAACTAAGTCCGAAAGAAATCGCTGAAGCCTACCGAAGAAGATGGGATATTGAAGTCTTTTTTAGATTTATAAAACAAGAACTCAACGTTAACCATTTAGTATCATTAAACAAAAATGGAATGCAAGTAATGTTGTATGTTACAATGATTGTTGCAATGATTGTTGCAATGCTTATTTTAATATATAAAAAGGCAAATAACATTGGATACAAAACAGCTAAAAGAAGGTTTACGATGGAAATCAGAAATCTAACCATTGCTTTAATTGTTGTTCAATGCGGTGGCGATCCAAGTCTGATTTTTAAAACATAAAAAATGGCCGGAATTTCTTCCGACCATTCCTGGCTTTTGGCCGCTTTTTTTATGTTCTAAAGTTTTGAACTTTAATCTACGTAACTCAATTTCAACATATTTGACTTTCCGTTTTCTTCAATTGGAATAGAAGCAATATTGATAACTAAATCACCTTGTTTCAAAAGCCCATCTTTTGTAAGTAAATACTTGATGTCTGCAATTGTGTGATCTGTACTTACTCGTTTATCGTAATAAAATGCACGAACTCCCCAAACCAAACTTAATTGTGTAATGATATCTCTGTTTCCTGTAAAAACTAAAATCGGACAATTTGGACGTTGTGACGCAATTTTATACGAAGTATAACCTGAGTAACTCATTGTAATAATTGCATCTGCTTCTACACGTTGAGCTAATCGACATGCGTTGAAACAAATTGAATCCGAAATAAAACGGTCTTGTGCTTTTTCTGGTAATTGTTCTTTGTTGTAGATTCCATCAAAGGTCTCCATTTCTTTCACAATGTTTGCCATCGTTTTAATGACATCAATTGGGAATTTACCAACTGAAGTCTCACCTGAAAGCATAACTGCATCAGCACCATCTAAAACTGCATTTGCGACATCGTTTACTTCGGCACGAGTTGGGGAAATATTTGTAATCATACTTTCCATCATTTGTGTTGCAACAATTACCGGTTTTGCATGCAAATGAGCTTTACGAATCAACATTTTTTGAATCAAAGGAACATTTTGATAAGGAACCTCCACGCCTAAGTCACCACGAGCAACCATCAAAGCGTCTGTCACTTTCATGATTTCATCAATATCATCAATTGCTTCTGGTTTCTCAATTTTCGCAATAACGCGCGCTTTTGATTGCTTTTGAGCGATGATGTGTTTCAACTCAATAATATCTCTTGCAGAACGTACAAATGATAATCCGATCCAATCTAAATCATTTTTCAACGCAAAATCTAAATCCAATTTATCTTTTTCAGTTAAAGAAGGAAGTGAAATTTTTGTATTTGGTAAGTTTACTCCTTTTTTAGAAGAAAGAATACCTCCATGAATTACTTTTGCAGTTATAATTGATTCGCCATCCGTTGTAACGATTTCCATCATTAATTTTCCATCATCCAATAAAATGCGCTCTCCAACTTGGACATCTTGTGGCATTTCTTTGTAACTGATTCCAAAACATTCTGTGTTACCAAGCACTTTTTCAGTGACTATTTTAACAATGGTTCCGTTTTCTAAAAGCACACCATTATTTTCCATTTCGTAAGTACGAATTTTTGGACCTTGTAAATCTGCTAAAATGGCAACATTTAAACCTGTTTCTTCGTTTAATTTTCGAATGTTATCGATTGCTTCTTGATGTCCATCATGTCCACCATGAGACATATTCAAGCGACATACATTTACTCCTTCTTCGAACATTTGACGCAACACATTTATGTCAGCACAAGCTGGACCTAATGTTGCTACTATTTTTGTTTTCTTCATATTATCTTTTATTTCCTTTGTAACAAATACAAAGGCTTTTATTCTAAAATTATCGTTTCAGTACTTGGCATTGATTCACTGTCGAAACTGGAACAAAGCATTACCACATTTATTGACCGAATTTTTTCAATCAATTCATCAATTTCCCAACGATTCGTCTCCAAAATTACAAACCAATAATCAATTTGAAATTTTTCGGGTATTAAAAAATGGTTACCATTCTTGTTTTTAATTAGTCGAACATTGCTAAAGTCTTGTTCGTTCTTCCATTCAAAAGTACTAAAAGTAACATCTCCTGTTTTTTTGGAAAACTTAGTGAATTGATTATTTGCTTGTACCAATTTAATTCCAAGTTCATTATTCAAGTTCCACACAAAACGGTAATCTGCATGTGGTGAACAAATACCAATCCATTGATATTTTGGAAGTTGAACGAAATCGAGTACAAGTTTTTTGGTTTTCACGTTAGAATTTTCTTAAACGATAGAGACTAAATGACAAGATAAGAAGAATTCGTGAATAAAACGTTGAATTCTATAATTCTCCTAGCAATTCAAGTGTTTCTTTTGCTGAAGCTTGTTCAGCTAATTTTTTAGAAGAACCTGATCCTTTTCCATATCGTGTATCATTTATCTCAACGACAATCTCATAATTCCATGCTCCTTGAATATTTTCTTCTTTTAGAACAATAAAATCCAATTTAATTCTTCGTTTTTGAGACCAGATAAATAGTTTCGACTTAAAATCGATTTCTTCTTCTAGAATTTTATTCAGATCGACGTATTTTCTAAAGATTTGCTGAAGAATAATTTTTCTCACTGTTTCATAATTGGAATCCAAGTACAAAGCACCAATAATCGCTTCGAAAGCATTTCCTTCAAGTGAACTTAAATTAATAGAACGTCCGCGATTGTACCGTAAAATCTCACGGATTTCTAATTCTTCTCCAATGTCAGAAAGCGTTTTACGAGAAACAACTTTAGATTTAACTTTTGTCAAATAACCTTCATCTTCTTCTTTAAAACGATCGAATAGAAATTCAGCGATGACGGCATCAAAAATAGCATCACCTAGGAATTCCAAACGCTCATTCGAATAATTAATTCCAGTATGCGTTAAAGAACGGTGTGTAATTGCTTGCTCAAATAAATGAAAATTGACAGGTCTATAGCCGAGTTTTTTGACGAAAAATCGAATTAATTCAAGGTCTTCCTTAGAACGTTTTTGTCGAAAGAACGAAAACCTAAAACCCACGAAGAAAAGTTTTGATTACCCTTTAAATTTAGCTACAATCACAGAAGTATTATGTCCACCAAATCCAAATGTATTGGAAAGGGCAACATTAACTGTTCTTTGTTGTGCTTTATTGAATGTGAAATTCAATTTGTTATCAATTTCTGGATCATCCGTAAAGTGATTAATTGTTGGAGGAACGATATCGTTTTTCACCGCTAAAACACAAGCGATTGCTTCGATAGCACCTGCAGCACCTAATAAATGTCCTGTCATTGATTTTGTTGAGCTAATGTTTAAGTTGTAAGCATGTTCTCCAAATACTTGTGCAATCGCTTTCGTTTCAGCGATATCACCAAGTGGAGTTGAAGTTCCATGAACATTTACATAATCAACAGCTGTTGGGTCTAAATTTGCATCTTCTAATGCAGCAATCATTACGTTGCGTGCACCAATTCCTTCAGGATGCGGAGCAGTCATGTGATAAGCATCACCAGACATTCCACCACCTAAAACTTCTGCATAAATTTTAGCACCTCTTTTGATAGCGTGTTCGTATTCTTCAAGAATTAAACATCCACCACCTTCACCTAATACAAATCCATCACGATCTAAATCAAATGGACGAGAAGCTGTTTGAGGAGAATCGTTACGAGTTGACAAAGCTTTTAAAGCGTTGAAACCACCCATTCCCATTTGATTAACAGCAGCTTCAGATCCACCAGTAACAAATGCATCTGCTTTTCCTAAACGGATTAAATTGAACGCGTCAATAATCGCATTTGTAGATGAAGCACACGCAGAAACTGTAACGTAATTTGGACCTCTTAAACCGTATTTAATCGAAATATGACCTGCAGCTATATCTGCAATCATTTTAGGAATAAAGAACGGATTAAAACGAGGAGTTCCATCACCAGCAAAGAAATTTTCGGCTTCGTCTTGAAAAGTTTTTAAACCTCCAATACCTGAACCCCAAATTACCCCTACTCGATCTAAGTTTGGATTTGACTCCATCAAAGAAGAATCAACCATGGCTTCAGTAGCTGAAACCATGGCATATTGTGAAAATTGATCTAATTTTCTTGCTTCTTTTTTGTCAATGTGGTCTTCCACATTGAAGTCTTTTACTTCACAAGCAAAATGTGTTTTGAACAATGAAGCATCATATTGTTTCACAACAGCTGCACCACTTTTTCCATTGACTAAGCCGTCCCAATATTCTTGAACCGTATTTCCAATTGGTGTAATAGCACCTAAACCTGTTACAACTACTCTTTTCAGCTCCATAAATTATCCGTTACGTTTGCTTGTGATAAATTTCAATTAGTTTGCGTTTTTCTCGATGTAAGTTACAGCGTCGCCAACAGTTTGAATGTTTTCAGCTTGATCGTCTGGAATAGCGATATTGAATTCTTTTTCGAATTCCATAATCAACTCAACTGTATCTAGTGAATCTGCTCCTAGATCGTTTGTGAAGCTTGCTTCGTTAGTTACTTCGCTTTCTTCAACTCCTAATTTATCTACGATAATAGATACTACTCTTCCTTTGATATCAGACATTTCCTTTAATTTTTAATGTTTATCAGGGTGCAAAGAAAATAGTATTCCTCGTAAAAACAAAATATATTGACCTGAATTTCAAATTTCAATTCATATTTCTTTCATTTTTCCAATGAAAACAAGCACTTTAAACAAAAGTTCAATTTAAAATTTCTAAATTTGCGGCATGAATTCGACTGCAATTGCACTTTTTGCCTCCGGAAATGGTTCCAATGCCTTAAATCTCATCTCTCATTTTAAAGAAAATGAAGCAATTGATGTGCGCGTTTTAGTTTGTAATAAAGCCGATGCTCCAATTGTACAAAAAGCAAAAGATTTAGAAATAGAAGTATTGCTTTTCGATAATGAAAGCTTTGAAAACGGATTAACTGTTCTACAAGAATTGGATTACCGTGAAATAGAATGGATTGTTTTAGCAGGTTTTCTTCGAAAGATTCCTATTAATATGATTCGTCGATTTCTTAATAAGATCATCAACATTCACCCATCATTACTGCCAAAATACGGTGGAAAAGGAATGTATGGAAACAATGTGCATGCAGCAGTTTTAGCAGCGAAAGAAAAAGAATCTGGCATTTCAATTCATTTAGTAAATGAAGAATTTGATTCAGGTGAAATCTTAGCGCAATTCAAAGTTGCTGTAAATGAATCGGATACAATTGATACATTGGTGCAAAAAATTCATACCTTGGAACACGAAAATTTTCCACAAGTAGTTGAACAAACAATCCTAAAAAATAAGTAATGAACTTTTTCACTGAATTTAATTTTTCTGATTTATTTAAAACGGCAACGGTTTTGTTTGCTGTGATTGATATTGTTGGTTCCGTTCCAATCATTATAAAAATCAAAGAACAAGCGGGAGAAATTCATCCCTTGCGCACGAGTATCGTAGCCTTGTGCATTATGATTGGTTTCTTGATTTTGGGAGAAAGTATATTGAAATTGTTTGGTGTAGATGTGAAATCATTTGCTGTTGCAGGTTCGATTATCTTATTTGCGATGAGTTTTGAAATGATTTTGGGTGTACGTTTATTCAGAGATTCTGTTTCTGGTAAAACAGCAAGTGTAGTTCCTTTGGCTTTTCCAATCATTGCAGGAGCTGGAACAATGACAACCTTAGTTTCCTTACGAGCGGAATTTGCTACAATTAACATTGTTTTAGCCATTATTATCAATGTTGTTATCGTTTACATTGTTTTGCGTTTGACGAAGAAAATTGAACATCTTCTTGGCGAAGGAGGAATTGCTATTTTGAAAAAAGTATTTGGGATTATCTTATTGGCGATTGCCGTGAAATTATTTACGACGAACATTGCTGCGATTGTTTCGAATATGAAGTAAAAAGTTAATTTCGGATGGCGGATTTCGGATAACGGATTGTGGATAGCCAAATACGGATAATCAATTCGAATCAGCGAATAATCATTACGGTTTAATTGAATGAAATGTGAGCATTAGTTTTGAATAAAAAAGCATGTTCAATTCTAATATTTCGCGTTTGTTTTTATTGTTTTTACTTGTAAGTTCTTGTTCAACGAAAGAACAACCAGCAGTAAAACATACAATCAAACAACAAGCTATTACAACTTTTGAGGAGCAAGAAGTAGAACCAAAAGAAGAAGAGAAAAAACCTTCCAAGCGCATTTATGAGTCTTACATTTTCAGGAAGCTCTCGACTAGTTTTGATTTTAGAATCAGATGGAATTATGAGGAAGAAAATTTCTTGAGAATAAATGTCCCTTGGAATATTACGATAATAAAAAAGTCAGATTCATTAAGTATTCAAAAAATTGAAAGTCAAACAAATTTACAATGTTCACTTTTTGAATGGGATAATGTTCGTTCTTATGAAACTCAATTGAACATAAATAGAGAAATAATCGATGAAAATGCTGGATATTTGATCGTTGGCGATTTTTAATTTTGACTCTTTGAGTGACTTTTGTATACTAAATAATGTACCCGGTAGTGGAACTCCATCTTATAATTTCTTTTTACAAAAATCTGATTCTTTATTTGTATTCAATAAAACTTTTACAAATGAAATAAGATTTGCTCCTCAAAAATTAAACCCAAAGAGTAGAACATTTGATATTAATAGTCACAGTGGTTGTTGTTTCCTTGATTTTAAAACTTTCAAAATACTAGAAAACGGAAGAATAAAACTCATTCGCCATAAAACAAAAGAAAATGGGAAGGTTTCTGTTTTAATTTAAACTAATTATCAATTAAAAATTGATCTGTTTTATTCTTCTTTTTTTGTTTTGTATAAATGAGATTGGTAATAATAAACACACTTATATAACTGAATGCTAAAACAAATAAACCGAGAACCACATCATAAATAGAAATGTGACATCCTTTTGTCAGATAAGTATAATAATCAGGATAGTTTCTTTCTAAAAAACAATCTCTAATATTTAATGCATCAATCTTTGAATGATCCTGTTGATATTCGTAAAACTTAATCCAACCAAATAAAAATCTTGAAATAAGAGCTATAAATAATATTACTGTGAAAATTAAGTTTTTTCTCTTAAGTTGTATGATTACAATACTAAAAAATACGGTAAATAGGATATAGAATGGAATTGAAATATATAGATATAACAAACTGAAATTTAAATGGTTTGATAAAAAAAACCTTATTTCTAAAATTATACTTGATTGAAAAATTGCAATAATTATCACAAAAACTAATAAGATATTTCTTTTATTGAATTGCATTTTGTGAAAATAAAAAAAGTCGCTCAAAAAGAACGACTTTCCAAATGTTTATTTTAAAAATTAGTCTTTGATCAAGAATTGGAAACGATCCAAGTTTTTCAATGCGATACTTGTTCCACGAGCAACAGCTTTCAATGGATCTTCAGCGATGTGTACAGGTAATTTCGTTTTCTCAGAAATTCTTCTGTCCAATCCACGTAACATTGAACCTCCACCTGCTAAATAGATTCCTGTACGGTAAATATCTGCAGAAAGTTCTGGTGGCGTTTGCTCTAAAGCACTTAAAATCGCTTCTTCAATTTTAGAAATTGTTTTGTCTAATGCATGTGCAACCTCGGTATATGAAATCACGATCTCTTTTGGAATCCCCGTCATTAAATCACGTCCACGAACAGCATAATCTGCTGGTGGATTGTCTAATTCAGGTAAAGCAGCACCTACTTCAATTTTAATTTGTTCAGCAGTACGCTCACCCACCAAAATATTGTGTTGACGACGCATGTATTCTTCAATGTCAGCTGTGAAATCATCACCAGCAATACGGATTGACTTATCACAAACGATTCCACCTAAAGCAATGACAGCAATTTCAGAAGTACCACCACCTATATCAATGATCATGTTTCCCATTGGCTCTTCCACATCAATACCGATACCGATTGCAGCTGCCATAGGTTCATGAATCAAATAAACTTCTTTTGCACCTGCATGTTCAGCAGAGTCACGTACAGCTCTTTTTTCCACCTCAGTAATACCTGAAGGGATACAAATCACCATTCGTAAAGTTGGATTGAATAAATGCTTACCTGGATTGATCATTTTGATGAAACCACGAATCATTTGTTCGGCACTTTGGAAATCGGCGATAACACCATCTTTCAACGGTCTTACGGTTTCGATCAATTTATGCGTTTTACCGTGCATTTGTTGTGCTTTCTTACCGATTGCAACAACTTTTCCGGTTTGGATATCTTTGGCAACAATAGACGGTTCGTCAACAACCACCTTGTCGTTCATGATAATCAGCGTATTCGCCGTACCTAAATCGATCGCAATTTCTTGCGTCAAAAAATTAAATAACCCCATTTTGGTCGCGTAAATTATGCGTTTGTGCCTTAGTTATTCGTAAAAATAACAAATAGGTTACAAAAGTAGCGAAATAAATTCATTTTATCTATTTGTTCTCACTTTTGCAAAAGAATTATATTCTGTTAACGAAAAACATACAATCCCAGATTACTACTCGAAGTCAATAAATTTTCTAATTATTTGAAGTCGATCTGAGTTTAGTCGAATTTCGTAAAAATGTGTATGGTAAGAATACTCGATTAAACCGGCCGATTTTAGTTTGTACAAATGGTTAGAAATTGTAGGTTTTGTGAGTTTGAATAAATCTGCCAGATCAACATTTCTTAAGAAATGATTTTCGTGCAACATACAAATAATTCTAGTACGTAAAGGATGAGACAATGCGTCGGCAACTTGTGCTACAGTTAGTTCTTTTTCAGTGTAATTGTTTGGTTTTATTATTCCCATGATTTATGTTTTCTTATATAAGTTAGTGAAAAAGATGATTTAGATGCAAATTTTTGAGAAGTTTTTTTCAAATAAGCAAATAAGCAAATAAGATAATTAGCAAATATGTCTTAAACGCAATTAATTGGACACGATTTTTAATTTATACCTCCCATTTTGAATCAATTTTTACACCTATTGATTCAAGGAATTTTTTCGGAGATCTATA
>JBKDZA010000175.1:0-974 GCA_046308455.1 Fluviicola sp. | reverse complement strand
AATATATAAAGACATCGTGGTCCGGAACTACTACTTTTTCCAATTGAAACAAACCACATTCATACAAGGAATCACGCCAAAATCGTTTGATATCTAAGGCTTCATTGTTGAAATTACATCCCAAAGTCGTTTCGCCGTTTCGATGTGCATTTGTCAGACCCAAATTTCGAAGTAATGGTAACATTGTTTTGGTCAACATGGGATCCATTGTGTTGTATGTACAATAAAACTTCAAAGCACCGAGGTAATTCGTATCTCTTAAATAATCGCGATTCTCTAACGGAAAGAAAATAGGTTTACCTGGAATAGCTGGAGCAGAAAGAAACACATCGAATTGCTTGTTATAGTTGTAAATTTCTTTCTGTTTGAACAGAGAATCCATGTCTTCACGGATATACTTCCACTCACAAGTTTCAAATTTATTTCGAACTTTTCCCCTTTTGTTGACCATGTCTTTTTGTTCGAAATTGGTGCGATTATTAAAAATAAAATTCATTGCAACCTTACATCCAAGTGAATGAGCGAAGATTTTAGTAGATGGAGATTCAAATTTCTGCTTATCGATTAGCAGTCGTAAAGTATGAGCTACATAATAAGTTGTTGAATTTGAGTAGACTTGAAATTGTTTTTTAGAATGATAACTCGTACTTTTCAAGAAACTGATGGAACTTTTAGTTGAAAATTCTTTTTCACTGTTTAAGTTTAGCAGTTTTCCATCACCTGAAGGCCAAAAAACGGGTACAAACAAGTAATTTTCTTCACATGATTTTGCTAAGTGATGAATACTGTCTCGGATTGTTTTAAATTGAATAGCAGCTAATGAATGTGGCACATTGTAGCCATGGATGAATAAAAAGAGATTGGTTTTTCCTTCCGCTTTTAATTTTTGTTTGAGATCCACCATAACGTATGGAACAACGAGATTTGTCCAATCTTGATTGAAAGTAGACAAAAGCGCACAATCAACTTTTGTC
>JBKDZA010000174.1:0-3208 GCA_046308455.1 Fluviicola sp. | reverse complement strand
GATTCACTTAGTTTCATTGATGGATTTACGACTGATTTCACTAGATGGTGGAAGCTTAAGAAATGCTATCCCTCGTGAATCAACTGCTGTAGTTGCAGTTTCTAAAGATGAAAAAAACAACTTGAAAACTCAATTTGATCTTTTCGTTGGAACTTTATACAATGAATATAAGTCAATTGAAACAGAAATGACTTGGAGTTTAACTGAAAGTGATACTTCAGGTAAAGTTTTATCATATAATGATTTTGAGCGAGTTACAAGGTCGATTTACGCTACTCCAAATGGAGTTTTCAGAATGAGTCCTGATATCGATAATTTGGTTGAAGCTTCATCTAGTTTAGCACGAATCATTGTTAAAGACGGAAAATATACAACTCAATCTCTTCAAAGAAGTTCAGTTGAAAGCACTAAATCAGATGTTGCTAATGCCGTTCGTTTTGCATTCGAATCAAATGGAATAGCTGTAGTTCAGAATGGTGAATATCCAGGGTGGCAACCAAATCCAAATTCAGCAATCTTAAAATTGACGGAAGATTTATACCGTAAAATATATAGTTCTGAACCAAAAGTCAAAGCTTGTCACGCGGGATTGGAATGTGGAATTTTAGGAAAAGCATTTCCAGGAATGGATATGATTTCATTTGGACCAAATATCCGTGGAGCTCACAGTCCAGATGAATGTGTGCAAGTCTCTTCTGTGCAAAAATTCTGGAACTTTTACCTAGAGATTCTTAAAAATATTCCAAATAAATAATTTATTGCTTTCAGAATCGAATTTTGATTTATATTTGATTCAATTATACTATTTTGAATTCCAACTCAAATCATTATGAGAAAGTAAGATATCGCCTTGTTTTAAGCTTGGCTTTAATGATGTTTTTATTACTTGGAATTAGCTCTGCGAATAATTATTTTACAAAAGGTCAAAATGAAATTCCAACTGTATGTGCTGCGATTGTTGGTTTGACAGCATTTATTGTTGTTAGAATCACAAAAAAATACCGCTTTGTTGGTATTATGACATCTGTTTTTAATACAGTCATTATTAGTGTTACTTTTTTGTTTTTGAGTTCATTAAATTATGCTACACCAATGTGGATGGTTTTGAATTCAGTATTCACTTTTTTTATATTAAATCGAATTTGGGGTGTTGCGATTTTATCCATTCAATCTGGTGTTTTTATTTATTACATTCTTTTTATTCATGCAGATAATTTAAAATCCTATACCCGTGATTTTAATGAGGTTTCTTTGAATTTCGCGATTGAATTTTCTATAATACTTCTCTTTTTTGGTTATATGTTGGCCTTGTATTTGAGCGCTGTACGTAAATCCGAAGCCTACTTTACAGCTACAAATCAATTATTAAACGACAAAAATGAATTGATTTTAAAAAAGAATAATGAATCAGAAGTATTGTTGAAAGAAATTCATCACCGTGTAAAAAACAATCTTCAGATTATTTCAAGTTTACTTCGATTGCAGGCTAATTCAAATCCTGAATCTGGAAATGAGAAGTTTAATGAAGCAATTAATCGTGTAAATGCAATGGCTATTATTCACGAAAGAATGTATAAAACGGATATGCTATCTGATTTTGATCTAGAGCAATATTTATCTGGATTGATTGAATCATTATTGAAAAATTATGATCTAAAAAATAAAGTGGTAGTAAACTATAATGTTACATTAAAAGAAATAAGCTCTAAGTCACTTGTACCAGTCGCTTTACTTTTAAATGAACTTATTACAAATTCTATCAAGCATGCTTTTGATCAAACTGAAAACCCTCAAATCTCAATAATTGTAGCACCCATTTCGGAAAAAGACTTTTTAATTGAATATACCGATAATGGAAGTTGGAAAGAAGGTTCAAACGATTCATTAGGAATGGAGATTGTATCGGCAATGACTAGCCAGTTAGAAGGAACTCAAACTCGTGTCTCAAATGATTCTGGAACATTTTATATTTTTAAACTAAATAATCAAGTATAAAATTAATGGACGTAACGATAACAACCATCATTTGCTTTTTAGTAATTATAGTTTCTTCAATTGCATTGTTTTACAAAGAAAAACAAATGGAAGATCGATTTGATTTTGAAAAATCTCCGTTCTCAAATTCTAATTATTCCAAAGCTGTAATTGTTTTAGGTTGTCATTTGGAACGAGTTGATAGACAGTTTGTTTCAGATAAATTAGATTTCATTCGGATTTATATTCAGACAAATTTTCCTGACTACGGAAATGTAGAAAATGATTTGGTTACTGCTTTACAGCTTCCATTAACTGTTGAACAATGTTGTTTGTGGTTAAAAAGACACGATAATGATTTTGACGATCAATTATTGTTGAAATTTCTAAAAGAATTAGCTGAAATTGATGGAGAATTGACTCAAAGAGAAATAAACCTAATTGAGAAGATTCGTGTTCTTTTAGCAGAAAAATGATTCAATTAACTTTTATTAGCTTGATAATAATAATCTGTTTGATTTATTATTTTAAAATTTTCCAACATCTTGATTATTGGGAAAATAATGAGTTTCCGCCAAAACTATCCTATAATGAAGAGAATTACATAAAAGCTATTCTTGCATTAGGGATTAATTTGACATTGACAGACAAAGAAAGTTATGGAAAAAAGAATCTTGAAATTCGTAAATATTTAAAAAAACAGTTCCCTGATAGAATAAATGTTCATGAAGATTTTATTGAAGCTCTTGGGAGTAAAGTGTCAACTCAAAGCGTATGCTTTTGGTTAAAACAACATTTTGGAAAATTTGATGAACTAGAATTGGTTTTGTTTTATGTGCGCTTGATTTCTATTGATGGAATTGTAACAAATAAAGAACAAGAAGAGATTGATTACATTGCGCGACATTTAGAAGTTGAATCGATTGAATACCAACAGTATATTGATTATGTAAATAAATCATATTACTCAAGAGAATCTAACACTTATACAAATTCACGGACTTCAATCAACGCTGCATTAATCTATTTTGGGTTTGATAAAACTCCTTCTATCAAAGAGTTAAAAGAAAAATTTAGACAAAAAGTAAAATCTTGTCATCCGGATTTGTTTTCTACAGCTTCTGAAGCTGAAAAGAAAATTTTAGAATCAAAATTCAATGAATTGCAAAAATATTACAATGAAATCCTTGTTGAAATAGGATAAAGCAGTAATTTAGAAAGAAAAAAGTGATCG
>JBKDZA010000173.1:0-17394 GCA_046308455.1 Fluviicola sp. | reverse complement strand
ACAAAAAATAAAAGTCAAAAAGCATGGGTATAGAGCAAAAAGTATCTTTAAATATGGTCTAGATTATGTGGCAAGCATACTTTTAAACCCTCAGAATCAATCAAATATAAATGTGTTTAAATTTTTGTCATGTAGTTAGTTAAATTTTATAAAATATTTCAAGTTCCCATTTTCATCAAAATCTTGAGCGGATTCAAAAATTGAATCTGATTTTTTACTGCTTGAATAAACCTCAAGTTTTATTATTCTATGATTTAAAATCCTTTGTCGTTCGCTTTCAAGATTAGATTGAATGTCTTTGTATGTTTGAGAATGAACATTAGATGATATTAATAAGAAAATAAATAAAGGGAAAATTAGACGAAACATGTTTTTTTAGGTTATATTAATGTAAAAATAAGTAGTTTAAATTCTACTTCCCATTCCAATTCGTCATCGTCAATTGAATACCAATCGCAGCGAAGCTTTTGAGGAATTCTTTGGCAACATCGATTCGTTCGGTGAGGGATTCGCGCTCGTCTGCGTCCCATTCGCCTAAGACGTAGTCGGATTGTTGACCTTTGTTAAAATTGGCACTTACTCCGAATCGCAAGCGACAATATTCTGTTGTGTTTAAAACTGCTTGGATGTCTTTCAAGCCGTTGTGTCCACCGTCGGATCCTTTGCCTTTCATGCGTAATTTTCCAAAGGGAAGTGCGAGGTCGTCGGTGATGACAACTAAATTTTCTTTCGGGATTTTTTCTTGTTGCAAGTAATAGTTGACCGCTTTTCCTGAAAGGTTCATGTATGTTGTTGGTTTTACCAAAATCAAGGTACGACCTTTGAATTTTACTTCTGCTTTTTCAGCAACTTTTTGTAATGTGAACGTTCCACCCAATTCTTTTGCTAAGGCTTCAACGACTTTAAATCCTATGTTGTGACGGGTTTCTTCGTATTTCGCCCCTGGATTTCCCAATCCAACAAACAAGTACTTCATGCTTATGCGTTTTCTTCAGGGTTACTTTCCGAAATTGGTGTTTCTTGTATTGGCTCAGTCGGTGTTGCAGTGTTTGAATTTGCAGGGACAACTTTCTTAGGGAAATACTTGCGTTGACGAATAATGATCATCACCACACCAATTGAGATTGCTGCATCAGCTGTATTCCAAATTGCTGGGAAAATCTGATTTCCTGAAAGACTGTTTTTATCATACCAAGGAACCCAAGATGGCCACTCAGCTGTGAAATGATACATGTCAACAACACTCGCCAATAAGAATCCTGAATGCCGCGTTTCCATTTTACCCATTAATGCACAATCAGTGAAGTTCCCTGATCCAACAAGTTGATTTCGGTAATCACATGGGTCGAATGGGAAAATGTAATCGTAAAACATGGAGTCAATTAAGTTTCCAGTAGCTCCAGCTAAAACCAAACCAATCGCAATTAAAAACTCCGTTCGTGCATGAGCGCGTGCTTGTTTGAGCATATACATAACGATTGCGATAATTGCAATAATTCTAAAAATACTCAAGCCATATTTCGCCCAAACACTAGCTCCGAAACTCGTTCCGAAAGCCATTCCTTGGTTTTCAACGTAATTGATTTTGAAAAAAGACGTAAGCTCGATTTCTGAAATTGCTTCATCTTTTAAGGTTGTTTTCACCCAAATTTTCACGATTTGATCGATGACCAAAATAGCAAAAACGACTGCAAAGGCAATGATGAGCTTTTTCTTCACGTGTTACAATTATTTGTTTTGCATGTTTTTAGCCTCGATACTCAAGGTTGCATGTGGAACCAAACGCAAACGTTCTTTTGCAATCAATTTTCCTGTAACACGACAAATTCCGTATGTTTTATTTTCAATTCGCATTAACGCAAACTTCAAATTTTCGATGAATTTTTCTTGACGTGCAGAAAGTTGAGCTACCTCTTCTCGCGATAAGGTCTCAGAACCGTCTTCCATCATGTTAAACGTACGACCAGTGTCGTCAGTTCCATGATTGTCATTCGACAATGAAGATTTCAACAGGTCATAATCTTCATATGCCTCTTTTAATTTTTCATTAATTAACGCTTTGAATTCTAATAACTCAGCGTCTGAATATCTTGTTTTTTCAGTTGACATAGCCTAAATCACGTAGTTTGTTAATTTAAAACGCAAATGTATAAGAAAATTGTACGAATGATTCTGCTAAACACGTTAAAAACAGACGAGTTATCCACAATTACAAAGGTTTGTTAACCATTTCGATCCATTGTGTCAATTCAACAAACTGATCAACGGATAATCTCTCTGGTCTTAATTGCAACATTTCATTATCTGGATACGTTTCTGGGAGCAATACTTTGATTGAATTTCGAATCGTTTTTCTGCGTTGATTGAAACTTGTTTTGACCACATTTTTGAATAGTTTTTCATCACAAGGCAAACTTTTTCGATCGTTTCGAACACAGCGAATCACCCCAGATTTTACTTTTGGTGGTGGATCAAATACGTGTTCGTCAACTGTAAAACAATACGAAATATCGTAATACGCTTGCAACAAAACACTTAAAATTCCATACGTTTTTGAACCTGGTTTTTCTGCTACGCGCATTGCTACTTCTTTCTGAAACATACCCATGATTTCTGGAATATGATCTTTCAACTCGATGCAACGAAAAAGTATTTGTGAAGAAATATTATAGGGAAAGTTTCCAAGCACAGCAAACGGCTCGTTGTTCATTAATTTCAAAACATCGGCCTTCAAAAAATCTGCTTCGATAATTTTTCCAGCTAGTTCTGGTTTATTTGCATGTAAAAACGCAATCGAATCGCGGTCCACATCCATTACCCACAAATCTGTTTGCTTGTCTAACAATAAAAAATCAGTTAATGCACCCATTCCTGGGCCAATTTCAATTGCTTTGTTTACCCCATTGTGGTGTCCAAATTGCTCGGCTATTTTCTTACAGGTATTTTTATCTTTTAAGAAATGTTGACCAAGGTGTTTTTTAGCTCTTACGTTCATGTTTGAAGTGTTCGATTACATTTAATGTTGTTCGAAATGCAGCAAACTTTCCTTGAAAAGTAGTGTTTGCGTCTGCCTGTAATCGAGGCGCGTGTTCGCTTTTGTATTTTTCTAAGTCTTCAAAACTGTATGCAACATATGTCATTGCATAGGTGCAAGCGCCTGTTTCTTCGTCGTTCATTTTCGACATTCTACTTTCTAAAAAACAGCCTGTTTCCATTACATCTGGAATGTGTATGTTACGCATCCAATCGACCCACTCGTTTTCAATTGTGTGATCAAGACTTACAGTAACATTGTAAATTACGTGTTTCATATTCTTAAAGCATGTCACTAAGTGAAACCTTACTGTTGTAATAAGAAATCAATTCTTTTCTGTCGCCAGCGAAATAGTCTTGAAGTAAATTTTCAGCCATTACGTCGCGGTATTGTTCCATTGAAACACGCGGTAGGTAGACGAAACCTCTACCTACTGCTTTGTGTTTAATGAATTTTTTTCGTTCCAAAATTCGAACGATTGTAGACACGGTATTGTATGCTGGTTTGGGGTCTGGATAACACTCTAAAATTTCTTTTACAACTGCTTTTTCCAGTTTCCACAACTTGAGCATTACTTTTTCCTCTGCGGGAGTTAATCGCTCCATCTTTACAGTGTTACAGGTTTAATTTTTTAGCTAAATCTTTTGGTAAACCATCTTTGTGTAAGTACACATTGATTGTTTTTAAACGGAAATATGCTTCAGAAACGTATAAATAACCTTGTGGTAAATTTGATGTTCCCCAAGAGTTTTTCACCAATAAATATTTCGTTCCTTTTTGATCTTTGTACATTCCAACAATGTGCATTCCGTGGTCATCTGTTGTTACTTTTCCGTCGTAACCTTCTTGACGCATTTCTTGCGTAACATTCACTTCTTTCACTGGCTCTAAAAATGCATTTGATTTTTTATCTGCTCCAGCATTGTTGAAGTTTTTATTGTCTCTTCCTTGAACTTGTATTGTTGATTCATCTTCTGGCACCAAAGCGATTCCATTTCTGTAAGAGAATCCTTTTTCAGAGACGTCAGCTCCCCAAGCAATTGTATAACCATTGTTCAATGCGTTTTCTACTACTGCCCACATATCGTTTAATGGAACATTGTATGAATCACCCCAAGCCCAGTTGTCTGGAATCGCGATTTCACATGGTTCGTACATTGCATCGTTTGTAAATGAAGTAACTGAAACGTAGTCGTTCATTTTAAATCCTAAGAAATCAGCATATGATTTAGCTGTATGTTTTTTTCCACCAACTGTAAAATCTGCTGGAACTGGTCCTAAATAAGCGTCCAAAATAGATGAATATGCTTTTTTCCATTCTGTTCCGATTCCTTCTCCTTTTTGAACTTGTTGTAAAATTGTTTGCATGAAACTATTTAAAACACTAAACAATTCTTCGTGGTCAACTTCAGTTTTTCCATTTACAAATCCTGAATAAGCCGCTTTTGGCATAATTCCATGACGTTTGATAACGTACGCGATATCGTGAAACGCTCCACCTTCACTAAAGTTGATTTTTCCATCCATGCGGATAAAACGATCTGCTTTTTCTTCGTATGCTTTACGAACTATGTACATTTCAGATAAAATCTCTGGGTTTTTAACTCCCATGCGCATCATTTCTGATTCAAAATAAGAAAGTGAAGAAAAACACCAACATGTTCCAGAGTTTCCTTGACTTTCTACAGGTGTACATTCTAAATGTTTGATCTTTGTAAATTCATATTTACTATCTACACAGTTCGTAGATGTTTGAGCAAAGAGTCCAAAAGTTGCAACAAATGCTGCAGAAAAAATTGTAAATTTCATTTTATAATAACTTTCTATGATTCGTAAAATTAAAAATTTAGTTCAAATTTTAACCATTCTGTGTAATTAATTCTCATTTAACGTGCTAATTTATACCTTCTACCGGGTAATGCAAGAACCAATCCGCGCATTTCTAGTTGAAATAAGCGCGATGAAATTTCACTTACAGGAATTTTTAAAGAGTAACTTAAGGTATCAATTGACAATTCAGAATCTGTTCTTAATTGTTCAACAATTGTTGCTTCAACACCTTCCAATTGCGGAAATAATTCCACTTGAATTCCAGACTTCGTGTTTTTCATTTCCCAATTCATTAATCGAATCACATCTGCCGATTCGGTAATTAATTGCGCTTGATTGTTTTTAATTAAATCCAAACAGCCTTTCGAATAGGGTTTGTTCACATCACCTGGATAAGCAAATAACTCTCTGTTGTAATCCACTGCTAATTTAGCGGTGATGAGCGAGCCTCCTTTTTCACCACTTTCAACCACAATTGTACAATCCGACAAGCCTGCAACAATTCGATTTCTCATGGGAAAATGTTGGGGTTCTGGTTTTTGACTGGGGAAAAATTCACTGATTAATCCTCCGTTTTCAAGCATTCTTTTTGCCGTATTTTTATGTTCAGAAGGATATAGAAAATTTGTTCCATGACCTAAAACGCCCCACGTTGGAAGTCCGTTTTTTACAGCGAATTGATGTGCGTAAATGTCAATTCCATACGCCATTCCGCTCACAATTGTTGCTTTGTGTTCACTTAATCCTACAATCAATTCATGTGTCAATTCCTTTCCATATTCGGATGCATGACGTGTTCCTACAATTGATACGATTTTTTGATTTTCCCACTCAAAATTTCCTGTTGTATATAAAAGTAAAGGAGCATCTTGACAATGTTTCAAGCGTGAAGGAAAATTTTTGTCCGTAAAAAAGACCGTCTTCGAATTGGTTTTTTCCAATTCATTGATAATTGCATCTGCACTTTCTAACGCTTCTTGTCTTTGTTTAAAACTCGCATAGCGTTTTTCTATTCCAGGTATTTCAGAAATGTTGAGTTTTTTTTCCTTGTAAAACGCCTCCAAGTCTGAAAAATGGCTAATAATTAAACGTGCTCTTTTGCTTCCAATTCCACTTAAAAGTGTGAGTCCAATTTGATGATGTTGTGTCGTAAATTCCAAAATTATTGTTTTTTGCTTCCTGAATTTAAGCAAAAAGTTCATTTGAAACTAATTTTTTCTAGTTTTTTATTCTTTTTTTGACGAAAAAATCGACGTTTATTTTACAATCATCGATGAAAAGATCTCGTTATTGTGTTGGATTTTGACAACATATGAACCACTCGCTAAGGATTTTGACAATGTGATTGCAGATTTTGTTTGCTGCGCATCCAATTCAACTTGTTCCAAACTAATTAATTGACCAATCATGTCATAGACTGCAAATTGTACTGTTTTGTCGTGATTGATACTGTATCCAATTTGGAAGGTATTTGTTTCATTGTTGAAAGACACCAAATATTCAGAAGGATTCTCGATGTAACAACTCGCATTTAATGCAATCGTTTTCAATTCTTCTTTTCGTCCATCAAAATCAACTTGAACTAGTTTGTAGTAATTATCTCCTTGATCCGCAAGTTTATCGATTGTTGTATAGCTTGTAATTTGACTTGTAGAACCTTGGCCCTTGAGTGTATCGACACAAACAAATTCAGGATTTTCATCTGAAGCTCTGTACACTAAAAAATAATCATTCAAACGTTCAGATTCAGTTTTCCAATTCAATTCAATTCCTTTAACTTCTACACATTCGCCAGAGAAATCAAGTAATTCAACAGGTAAAGCTGAAACTTCTGTTGTAAAACTACTTGCCTCTAAATAAACTGTACTGTCATAAGCTCCATCGTTTGAATCAGCTAAAATGATGCGTAAATGATAGGTTTGACCTGCAACCAAACCGGATTGAATTGCAGTTAAAATTCGAGTGTTTCCGTTTAATTCCGTTCCATTAATAAAACCAAGAAACTCAGTTGTTGGAGAACCATTTAACCATGCAGGATTTGCTCCTAAACAATTTGCTGCATTTGGTGCTCCACCACTAGATCCAACTAAACCACCATTAACCGAATTGATTCCTACGATAGAGTTATTTGAGAGACGAGCAATATTTTTTGCATCATTCGAATATCCTTGTCCTGCAGAAATTCCAGGTCCACTCAACAACATTGCAAAGCGATCGTTGTAAGAAGAACAGTTGTAATTAATTGCGAAAGCACTTCCACTTTGGTCATCGTATTCTTCCGAACCGAAAATATATCTGAATTGAACAGTAGAAGTTAAAGGAACAAAATCGAATTCTAAAACTACACCATTGTAATAATTTTGTGGCGCAATTAAAATGTTTAAATCTGCATCTTGTCCAGCTGCAGAATTGGATGAACGGATTTCACCAGCTGTTCCACTCGTGTAGTTTCGTGACATTTGCGCAACCGAACCCGGATTTGTACCAAGAGTTAATGGAATATCAGCCGTATTTCCTGTAGATAAAACAATTCCAGAAGCAAAACCCATTGCAGTTGCTGTTGGTCCAGCAGTTGTAAAATGTCCAATCTGATAACGACTCGATACATTGTAAACACCTCTGTAATTTACGTTAGAAACGGTTGTTCCACTTGTTGCAGGAACTAAAACTCCATTTACTAATTGGTTTACCGTGAAACCAGTATTGTCAATTGTAATTTGTGCCACCATGATTAAGGGTAAAAATGATCCGATTAATACAGTAATAAACTTTTTCATTGTTCTAGCTTTGTTAAGAAAACATTGCTAAGCTATTATTGAAAAATGATGTAAAAAAATAGATGTTGTATAGTGTTACAAAAGGTTGTAAACCGACTGATTTGGGGGTGAAATGTTACTTTTTTGGGGTGAAATGTTAGGCGGTATATTCTGAAATATTGATCTTGCGTGAAACTGGAAGCTCCTCATTTAGGTGTTTTAAACGCACTTTTTGTGCTTGTGCTTTTCCTAAAACTTGAATTATAAACTTTGTGTTAATTATGTATGATTTATGAATGCGTAGAAAGGCATTGTTTTCTTCCCCTAAAAACTCTTCGATGCGTTTCATGGAAATTCGTTCCAACTTCTTCACTAAGTTTTCAGAAGCATCTTCATAATAAATTGTTACATAATTGTCGTTTGCTTCAAAACAAATGATCGATTGTAGTTGAATTGATAATCTGTTTTTTCCTCGAGAGTCCGTTAAACTAAACATCTTTGAACCATCTGTTTTATTCGCTTCAGTTTTTGAATCAAGTGAAATAATTGAATTGTTTTGAGAAAGAGAAGTGAAAAACTGAACAGAAAAATCGAAGAGTGAATAGACCATTCCAGTGATTAAAAAGGCTGCGAAATAGGATAAATAATATTCTTTGTAAATCGTAAAAATGAGAAAAAATAAAAGTGACACAACCAATGAACTGAATAAATAGGTCGCAGATTTAAGAATCGTATTGTTATTCTGTAGTTTTTTCAAAATCAATTGTATACTTAATTGACAGATAAAAACAAGAACAGTTTGAAAAATTAAAAGGACGAATGCTGGAAAAATAGATTCATAAAATTCATGTACACCCAAAAGAAAATGAACCAAAAAATGATACACTGCAAATAAAAACGCAAAATAGAATGGCTTTTTACTTTTCATTTTCTTTATTTATTCTAATCATTTTACGTAATCCAAAAACTACAATTCCAACAAAAGAGAGCATTGAAAGTACACTAAAAATTGCAATTTTAATATCAAATTGACGTAATTTTCTTACTGCATTTTCATTTTTAATAGCGAGTACTTTCTGTTCTTTTAAATATTTTATTTCAAGTTCCTTTTGTTGAATTTCTTGCTGGTAGATCATTTCTTCCAGTTGGTTTTTTATATGATTACTTTTAAGTGTATTGTTTAAATTCAAAAATTCTTTCGAGTATTTGAGTGCTTTTTTATAATCTTTTTTTAATTCAAATAACTCCGATAAATTTTGTGTGACCTTCACTTGTTCATTTATGAGTTCATTGCGTTCACTTAGGTCTTTGGCTTCCATGAAAAAATTTTCCGCAGCATCAAATTGTAGCTTTTTCTTCGACAACTTTCCCTTTAATCTCAAAAATAAAACCTTACTTTCATTATCAAAAGCTTCTTGCATTTTTTCAATCTCAGATAACGCTTGTTCAGCATCAGCTATTCTTTTTGTGGAAAGGTAAACTTCAGCTAACCCCAGCTGGGCGTATATAATTCCAACTTCATTTTTTAGTTTGTTTTCAATCAGTAATGAATTCGTGTAAAATCCAATCGCCTCATTGTATTTACTTAATTCTTTGTAACAATCACCCAAATTAAAATAACGAATAGATTTTTGCAATGGATCCTTTCTATCCTCTTCAATCTCTAAACTTTTATTGAAATAATAAATCGCTTTCGAATAATTTTCTTGCAAAACATATATAATTCCAATGTTATTCAAAGATGCTGAATACCTCCCCTCATCTTTTAGTTCCAATGAAATCTTTGAAGCTTTCAAATAATTATCAAGTGCAGTAACATAAAACCCTTTATTCTTGTTTACAATTCCACTAACTGTATATGCATTTATTAAATAGATTGAAGGACGATTATTTGCTTTTTCAATAATTAGTTTACTAATGAAAAGCGGGTCTTCTTTACCTTCTTCTAAGCGTCTAAATTGCTCTTTATCCAATTGTTGAAACGATTCATCCTTCCACATTGATTTGTTCGCGAAAACAAACCCGTTAATTAAAACGAATAAGCAGATGATAAAAACAGAACGCTTTTTTTCTTTTGTCATGAGTTGAATGAATCCTCTCGTTAAAGTTACTTTATTTTCAAAGCTGAATTCAAGTCACTAATGCAACTTTTGAGTTAAATAATAATTTTTCCATTACAAATATAAGTGATTCGTTACCAAAACGTTTCCTAGGACTAATATTTATTTTAAAAATCATTTTGTCCGTTGATTTTAATCGAAATATCCCCTTTCGACATGCTCAAGACAGTGCGCTTTTCCTCAAAAAAACAAAACTCCAAATTAACTTTTTAAAATAAATTCCGAGGTGAATTTATAATCGAACTCAGGACGTTGTTATGAATGCAAGATTAGTTTCATTCACATTCCAAAAATCCCTTTATCAATCCAGCGTCATGAAGTGTAGCAGGAATCGGAAAATCAAACCAGCTTTGTAAATCTTCCTCAAAACCCGATTTATTCAAATAAGCGTTCAAAGCACGATTCAATCCTTTAGCGTAAAGTTTATGGTTTGCTCCCAGAGGATCTTGATGGTACAAATCATTTTGAGCAAAACCTTCAAAAACAGGACCCGTTACTGTGATGTCAAATGCTTTTGGGTTCAATCCTATTGGACTATGAACAGTCGTTGTGAATTGATGCCAAAAAGCCGATTGAATACAATTCTTCTCGAACAATTGGCGCACAATTTCTAGTGAATCGATGGTTTCTTGCTCCGTTTGGGTTGGAAATCCGTACATTAAGTATGCGTGAACCATAATCCTCTGTTCTGAAAATGCATTGGTTACTTTAGTAACTTGCTTTATATCAACACCCTTTTTCATTTTAGCCAACAACCGGTCTGAGGCGACTTCTAAACCTCCTGTTACAGCAATGCAACCTGACTTGGCCATTAATTGACACAATTCAGCGTCAAATGTCTTTTCAAAGCGAATATTCGTCCACCATGAAATGTTCACCTTACGTTCGATTAATTTTAGAGATAATGCACGAAGCATTTTCGGAGGAGCAGCTTCATCTACGAAATGAAAGCCCGTAATTCCAGTATCCTGAATTATTTTTTCAATTTTATTCACCAAATCCTCCGCTGTTGTGTTCTGATAAGTGCCAATATAATCCAAACTCACATCACAGAAAGAGCATTGCTTCCAATAACATCCGTGTGCAATCGTAAGTTTGTTCCACCTAGCATCTGTCCACATTCGGTGCATCGGATTGACAACATCCAAAAACGACACATATTTGTGAAAAGGCAGTCCAATATAATTTGGCGTTGGCATATTGCGGTGATGGAAAATGGTATTTGGTAGTTTGTTTTTGTAAACAACCTCATCGTTTTCCAGCAGAAACGTTCGCTCCAAGGCATTGATGTCGCATGTACCTTCGATATAATTCACCAATTTTAATAAGGGACCTTCACCATCGTCGAGTGTAATGAAATCAATGTAATCGAAAATTCGTGGATCAGAAAGTGACCGCAATTCAGTATTGCAGTATCCACCCCCAAAGGCTACCAAAATTCCAGGAAAAAACTGTTTAATGAACTGTGAACAACGCAACGCAGCAAACAAATTTCCGGGGAATGGAATCGTGAAACAAATTAACTGAGGCGCGTGAAGCTCAATCTGTTTTTCCAGAATATTCAGCATTTCATCTTCACTAAGTGTGGGTTGATAATGCAAAAACTCATCAATTTGATCAAAACTACTAGCCGCAGTAGCAATAGTTTCAGCATATTTAGTGAAGGCAAAAAACTCATCGATGTTTGCCTGAATAAAATCGCCTATTTCTTCAATGAAAAGCGTTCCATAATGTTTCGCTCGATCAATCACACCAATTTCTCCAGCTTCCCATATTATCTCTTTGTTTACTTTCAACAAACGATGACCTACGGGTAAAAAATCAGGCTTCAAAATAGTTTTTGCGGTTTCAAAATCTTGCTGTTGAAGAAATGCGATGACTGATTCTACTCTTGCAATATAATGCTCCTTTTTTTGAGCAAGTTCTGGATAAAGAATGTTTCCTAAATCTTCTGCTTCTTGGAAAATAGAACGCAAAAAATCGCTTGTGAAAATTGCGGTAAACAGTTCTATACTTAAATCACACTGTGCAACAGATATATCGTGCGTTTCAAGAAATCCTTTTAAATAAGCAGTCGCGGGATATGCAGTATTCAACTGAGTAAATGGAGGCGTAATTAAAAGAAGTTTCGGATACATACAACAAAGATAATCATTGTTTGTACTTAAATTTAACTGAATATAAAAACGGAATTTACTTGATGTTCTCCTATTGTTTAAACCTCAGTTCGATTATAAATTCTTATCAGATCGCCTATAAATGCTCAGTTTTGAGGCGAAAGCATGATGGATTGGCGGGCCAATTCAAGTGTTTTTAACGAAAAAAATGAGATTTTATAGGTGATTTTTATTTTTTTATGGGTTAGGCTATTTATTTTAAAAATTATTTTGCTCGTTAATTTTAATCGAAATAGCCCGCTATTCCTCAAAAAATAAACTCCAAACTTGCTTTTTAAAATAAATTCTGAGGTGAATTTAGAATCGAACTGAGGTTTTAAGTTTCATCACATCAGGGAAATCATTCGTATTTCCCTCCTATTTTGAATTTTAATATTTATTAACCGATAAACCTATATGTTGTATTTGTTGCTTGAATTTAAGAAACAATATAACATGAATTATCAATTTTCGAAAAACTAATTCTCTGTCTGTTACAAAATAGCTATCAAATCATGAAATAAAATTAAAAATTTATACCTATTATTGAAATCTGAAACGATGCTAAACGTTACTTATGAAACATACATACACACTACTTATCTCACTGATCACTACACTTTTTTCATCGACAATTCTGGCACAAAAAATTGAGGGGTTTGTTCTTGATAATCAGACCAATGAATCAATTCCTGGGGTAACAATTCGCTTCAATAATGAAGGAATTGTAAGTGATATTGATGGCTCGTTTTCTATTCCATCAAACACAAAAATTACTGCAATTTTCTCCTATCCAGATTACGAATCAGATACAGTTGAATTAGTTCCAGGTATCGTTAACTATGTTAAATTAATTTCAGTAACTCAAGAAACAGATTTAGGTCCTGTTGTTGTCGCAGCTTCAAGAAGAAAACAAAAACTCGAAGAAGTAACCGTTTCTATGGATGTTATTTCAGATGAATTGATTGCAAACAAAGGAATTACAGATTTAAAACAAGCTGTTGACCAAACTCCAGGAGCTTATGTCATGGACGGACAAGTGAGTATCCGTGGAGGAAGTGGTTTTTCTTATGGTGCTGGGTCTCGTGTGTTGATTTTATGGAATGAAACTCCACTTTTAACTGCTGATGCAGGCGATCCTAAATGGAATTCAATTCCAATTGAAAGTGCACAACAAATAGAAGTAATCAAAGGAGCATCATCGGTTTTATATGGAAGTGGTGCGTTGAACGGAATTGTTTCTATGATTGAAAAAGAACCGAGTGTTGAGCCGAGTTTAGCTGTAAAGATTCAATCTGGAATTTACGATAATCCGATGCGTGAATCCTTGAAATGGTGGACAAAAAGCCCGATGCAATACCAAGGAGATGTTTCGTATGGCAAACAGTACAAACGCTTTGGTTTAAACTTAGGTGCAGCAGGATTTACAACAAGCGGATTCCGTCAAGGTGAAACTGAAGATCGTGTACGTATCAATGGAACTGTTTTTTGGCGACCAAAACAAGTGAAAAATCTAAAAATAATGTTGGGATGGAACGCTCAAGTTCAAAAAGCTGGAAATTTCATTATTTGGCAAAGTGACACATTCGCATATACTCCTTCTGGTGGTGCAGATACAAGTAACGCTGCTTCAACCTTAACATATTTTAGAGGACTTCGCGTTTCTATTGATCCATCTGTTAAATACATTGATAAATTTAACAACAGACACCAATTGAAAACGAGAGGATACTTTGTTGATAATTACAACTTCAACAATCCTGCTCAAGCGGCTTACTCACAAGTTTTATATGCTGATTATCAATTCCAACGAACGTGGAACGAATCTGCGTGGGTTTTAACCGCTGGAGCTTCGAACACCCAAAATACAGTACGCTCTGAATTGTATGGAAACCACAAATCTTACAATGCTGCAGTTTATGCTCAAGGTGAACGCAACTGGAAAAGGTTGAATATCGTTGCTGGAGTTCGTGCTGAATATTTTGAACAAGATGGAATTCGTGGTGACTCAGATACTTACTTAGGAAAAGATTCTATAAAAATCCCAGTAAAACCAATTTTTAGAACTGGAATTCACTACCAAGTTGCGAAGTATACACATTTACGTGTGTCATTTGGACAGGGGGTTCGCTATGCAAGTATTGCTGAACGTTATGCTCAAACGAATGTGGGTGGATTATTGATTTTTCCGAATTCTCGCTTGAAATCGGAAACTGGAACAACTGCAGAAATTGGAATCAAACAAGGAATCAAAGTAGGTAATTGGAAAGGGTTTGTAGATGCTTCTGCTTTTATCAATGAGTACCAAAACATGATGGAATTTACATTTGGAAATTACATCCCAGACTCTATCACTTTAAATTTATTCAATCCAAATTCACCAGGCTATGTCTTAAAATGGCTAGGTTTTCAAGCACAAAATGCAGAAAGAGCTCGAATTACAGGTTTTGAAATTTCAGTAGCTGGAGAAGGTGAAATCAAAAAAGTTAAACTTCAAACGTTAATGGGTTACACTTTTATGAATCCAGTAGCTATCAATCCTGATTCCTTATATTTATTAACTTGGTCAAATGACACGGCTGGAATGTTAAAATACCGTTTCAAACATTTAGCAAAAGCAGATATTCAAGCAGAATACAAAGGTTTTGCTTTTGGTGTTTCCATGCGAATGAATTCATTCATGGTCAATAGTGATAAGATTTTTGAAGAAGGAATTTTTGGAAATCAAATTTTACCAGGAATCAAAAATTACAGAAATGATCCAGTTAACCAAAAAGCAGAGCTTGCCTTTGATGCACGTGTAAGTTATACCTACAAAGAGCGATACAAAGCTTCGTTTATCGTAAATAATCTAACGAACACAGAAATTATGGGACGTCCAGGTGATATTCAAGCTCCGCGATTATTCATTGTACAGTTAGCTTATAAATTGTAAAATGCTGAAGGTTACTATTTTTACATTCCTTCTTTTTACAATTAGTGCTTGCTTTAATTCTAAATTAAGAGTTAAAAAATACAATTCAGATTGTGTTTCATTTAATTATTATTCCAGTTGGAAAATCACTTCTGACACACATGACGAAGACGAAAATCATTTCATTTCTCTAGTACCAAAAGATGCAACTTCTAAAAACAAAATAGACATTGAATATTTTACTTTTACAGTTGACTTTCCTGACTATTATAAAGAGAATATCATTTACTTACACAAAAACGAAGATTTTAAAGAAATTTCTCCAAAACCTATTAAACACACAAAAATTGGTCGTTTTAATTGTGATTTACTTGAGGTTGGTTATGTTGAATTTGGCCTTCAAAAAACGTTTCAATTGTATGCCTTTGATGTAGATGATTTTTCTGTTTGTATTTTAGTTCATTTTGACAATAGCACTGAAAATCAGTTTAAAAAAGAAATCAAATTTTTAGCTAAAAAACTAGAGTTTTATTAAACATTTGTAGCAATTCGTTCGACTACAAATTTTAACTTTTACTCACTTATTGGTTTTTCAGTTTTACTTATACCGAAGCGATATCCAAAACTGATGTTTCCGACAATACTTAAGTGATTAAAGTATCCAATAAATTCATTGTCATGAACTTGATAAACGATGTCTGGTTCATTGTACAAAAACACTTTTTCCCAATAAGTTGATCGAAGAGACCAACCCAAACCCATGTTTATTCCAAAAGTAAATTTCTCAGCAATTGGAAACGTAAATCCAGTAATTAATCCTAGTGAGATTTTATGCGTTTTTGTACCATAAGTAACCAAAAGGTTTTGATCTAAAAGTGCTTGTAAACTTGTGGGATAAGGTTGTTTTAATGCATCAATAGCATAATTATATTGTTGCCAATAACGCAAATAAGCACCGTAAAAGAAATTGGTATTTCCCTTTTTGTTTGTATGGTATTTTTTAACAATTCCATTTACAAATAAATTTTTTTCTCTAACTTGTAATCCATGAAAATTTCCGTTTTTTTTCGAACGAAATGAAGTCCCCGTTTCAAATGCCAAATTATTCTTGAATCTATGTTCGAATGATAAACCTGGATAGTCACCCAAACCAACATACATTCGAATTTCGCTTTGAGAATAAATTACTTGAAGATTGAAAATCAAAACAATAAACAATAAAAACCTCATGATACAATGATTGTTGCGAATCTAGTTATAAAAGATTCCTTGTTCTATGATTAAAATCAGCTTTATCAACTATTATTTTTATAGAAAATTAAGTTTGTTTGGAAATTTGTCTTATTTTTGTAGACAAATGTCTTAAAAGTACAAACAAATGGGAGCACATAAAATAGTAATGGAACAAGCTTTGAATAAAGAGATTGCCACTTTTATGAAGCAATCCAACTTGTATGTTGCTAGCGATACCAGAAAAAAAGCAATCAGTTACGATGAATTCTTGTCGGATAAAATGTTAATTATCATGGCAATTCGTGCTGGAATTCCCTATTCTTTGTTTAAATTAATTCAAACATACACGCCATTTAGTGAGACGGATTGGGCAACGTTTTTAGATATCTCTACAAAATCTTTACAGCGTTACAAAACGCAAACAACACATAGCTTCAAACCCTTGCATTCTGAAAAAATCATCGAAATGGCGGAGGTTACAAAAGTTGGTTTGGATGTTTTTGGTGAAATGGAAAAATTAAAATTGTGGTTAAACACTCCAAACTATGCGCTTGGATCACATAAACCCATTTCTCTCTTGAGCGATTCCTACGGAAAAGAATTGGTCTTGGGCGAATTGACGCGCATCAACTACGGAATTTTAGTTTAATCGTTTTTCAACAGAATAAGTTACAGAATAATTTACAGTGGAAGTTTACCGTCTCACACGCGAACGTTACGCACACGACCTTTCAGGAAAAGGTTCGGCAATGAAAGGTGCTCGTTGGAATTCAATTGGTGTGGAGTTAATTTACACTGCAACGAATCGTTCACTCGCTATGGCAGAAGTTGCGGTTCATTTTACATGGGCAACACTTCCAAGTGATTATTGCATGGTTACGATTCACGTTCCTGATTCAATTGCTTTTAAACATTTGAACGAAAAGGATTTACCACGCGATTGGAAAAAATTTCCACATTCAGAAAAGACACAAATCTTTGGTGATCAATTTGTTATGGACAATGAATTCTGTGCTTTTAAAGTTCCATCAGTTGTTACAAAAGGCGATTTTAATTTGTTGATTAATCCAAAACACGCTGATTTTTCTCAAATTAAAATAGTTTCTGTAGAACCATTTCCGTTTGATTCACGACTACTTAAGTGATAGCGGATTTCGAATAGCGAATATCGGAATAGTATAATTAAAAAATTCAATACTCCGTTGACTGAGCCTTTACTTTGTGTTTTATTAAAAATATCATATTTTTCTCAAAGGAAAGCTGAAGTGAACTACCGACTGAGCAAGATGTAAAAGATCTATACTTCGCATTAGTCTTCAGCTCTCCCGAGAGACTCTGTTGAATGGCTTCA
>JBKDZA010000172.1:0-8724 GCA_046308455.1 Fluviicola sp. | reverse complement strand
ATCAAATTGAAATATAGAATCTCATAAAAAATAACAATCTTTGTAAAAAAAAGTATATATGAAAGTTAACATTGATAAAGCCTACGATTTAGAAAGTATTCAATCAGATTTACGTCAAGCATTTCCGGAATACACAGTTTTCCCTCGTGGAAATAAAGTGGTGGTAGTAAAAAAGACAAATTGGGTTGGCGCAAATGTTTTGATTGGAAAACCATCACATGTAAGAGTTTTAGAAGGATTTCCAAATATGGGGAACCAAATGTTGATGGTTATTTTGATTTTCTTAGGACTTTTACCTGGTTTAATTGTAATGTTAACAGTAACAAGAAAACAAAAGATTGTACGTAATCAAGTAGCTGAATATTTCCAAAAACATTACAATTCAGCAAGTTCAGTTTCAACAAACAAAGATTTATTGGATAATTGATCTTGTTTAAATCATGATATATTTAAATGCCACAAATGCCAATGCGTTTGTGGTTTTTTATTTCAAAAATCTTGGTGTTTTATGTTTTTTATTCATAATCAATATTTTATTTTTTTAATCGAGGCGTAAAGAATAGAAATTCCGCAGTTTACAAGTGTAAATGAGGAAATTGAATATTCTTTTACAACGAAGAGTAAGAAAATAAAATTTTGATTAATACATTTTCTGTCTTTTTAATAAATACGTAGTCAAAACATCCTGCAAACCTTTATTAATATCAATCGGCATAAAATCAACTGCATACTGCGCGCATTTCAATTGAATCGAATCAAAATGAGCACGAATTGCTTGCTTATAATTTGCTTTCACTTCATTCGGATGCAATTTCATTTTTTCTCCCGTTTCCATGTCAATCAAATTCACGGGACGATTGTCTAATTCAAAATCAACTTCACTCTTTTCGTCCACTACATGAAAAATTACTACCTCATGTTTATTGTGCTTCAAATGCTGAATACTTTGCATGAATTCCTCCACCTTCGTTGGATCATCCAGCAAATCTGTAAATAAAATGATTAAACTTCGTTTATGAGCTAATTCAGCTACATCGTGCAAGGCAGCTACAGTTTCGGTAGATTTTCTCGTTTGTTCTGTATAGGAATGTAACTTGTTTTCCATCTCATGTAACAAAAAACGATGATGTGCTCCAGAAGATTTTGCGGGTGTATGCAATGTTAACTTTTCATCAAAGAAAGATAGTCCAACTGCGTCACGCTGACGTTTCATTAAATCTTGAATGGAGGCTGCTGCTAGCATCGAAAACTCCAATTTTGACCAACCATTTTTTGCTTGAAAATACATGGAAGAGGAAGTGTCAACCACCAATTGACAACGTAAATTCGTTTCTTCTTCGTATTTCTTTGTAAATAATTTTTCTGATCGCGCATAGAGTTTCCAGTCAATATGACGTGTACTTTCGCCTTTATTATACAAACGGTGTTCTGCAAATTCTACTGAAAATCCATGAAAAGGACTTTTGTGCATTCCTGTAATAAACCCTTCAACTACTTGTTTTGCAAGTAATTCAAGGTTTCCAAATTGTGCAAGTTGTTCCTTTTTGATTGAGTTTATCATAATGCTAAAATAAGAAATATAGTTGGTAAGCGATTTATCGCTTACTATTTATTTTTCTTAAAACTATCAGTCGGTAAGCGATTTATCGCTTACTTCCTAATTTTCTTTGATTTCGTATGTAGAGACGAAAGATAAAGTTCCAGTATAATCCCACCGATAATCAAGAAAATCCCCACCAATGAATAAAAGCGCAATTGTTCATCGAAAATAAACCATCCCAAAATCAATGAATAGACCGCTCCTAAATATTGAAAAGGGGCAATTGTACTTGTTTTAACTAATAAAAATGCCTTGGTCATGCAGATCTGTGCAATTTGGGTGAAAATTCCAATCGTCAATAACAACAACCATTCAATTCCTTGCGGCATAATACCATCAATTGCAGTCCAAATCCCAGTAATTGGTAAGGCTAACATTGGAAAATAGATTACAATATTGATCGGTTCATCCGTTTCTTTTAATTTTTTAATGGAATTGTAAGCGATTCCAGAGAAAAATGCTGAAATTATTGCAATTAGAATCCATTCTATTGAGAATTGTGCGTCTTTGTTGATAGCATTCCAAGCAATGAAAAAGACTCCAAGTAAGGCAATTGTTGAAGCAATATAGGAGGTTTTACTAACGCGTTCTTTGAATAAAAAAGATGCGATGAAAATCGTAAAGATGGGCGACAAATACTGGAGTGTAGAAGCAATTGCTAAAGGTAGTTTCTCAATTGTAAAGAAAAATAATGTCAAAGCAATCATTCCAAAAGTTCCCCGCATCAATAGCCATTTTTTATTGTTGCCAAAAAATGGAAGTTTTTTTCTGTAAATAACGAACGCTGAAATCGAAAATGAAACTATCGAACGTGCTAAAACCAATTCTTGAGCGGGATATCTTTGTAAGTGTAATTCAGGAAAATAGGAGGGGTGACCTAGGATTTTAACGATGAAATTTACTACTAAAAAGGACAATCCAGAAATGATAATGTAAATAATGCCCTTTTTCATTTTACAAAAATACTTGAATTTAAAAGTTTTGATGCAACAGATTTGTATTAATTTCGTTTTAATAAGACAAACACTAAAATTTGACTTAAATGGTACGGTTTCGATTGACACTATTTCTTTTCACATGGTTGCTAAATTTCACTGCGTTGTCACAAATTAAAAATGAGCGTTGGAGTATTTCTGGTGAATTGATTCTACCTTCTGGGACATTAAGTAAACCATACAAAAACTATTTAAATGGCTTAGTTTACGTACGTCCAACGATTCAGTACCGTTTACCTTCAAATGTGTTTTTTGGAATTGCACCTCGTTATTCTTATTACACAATCGCTGAATACAAAGTGCCTGAAAAAATGAATGGTGGAATGCATACCATTGGAGGTGATATCGAATTGGGTTATGTCTACAAAGCTTCTGAACGTTGGTCAATTCAGTTTTCTTCACGAATTGGATACGGAACACAATTGTATAGAACGGATTCAACGCGTGCAAATCAAATTAAACCAAGTAGTTCAGGTGTCATCCTTGAACCGATTGTTTCCTTTATTTTAGCAAGCGATGAAGCTGTATGTTACCGTTGGATTTTCGGATATTCTTTTTCAAACAATAGTTTCAGTCCAGACAAATTAGGTATGGACAATTATGGTGGATTTACACTTTCAGATTTTAAAGGTCCACAGCAATCCATTTTAGTAGGCTTCGGAATTTCTTATTTCTTCGGAAACGAACGAATGGATACCGAATTGGACGAAGATTGGGAATAAATCGATCTAACGATTAAAATAACATAGTACTTTTTTAATCATCTGCTTAACAATGTAATTTTTTCATTTACAGTAAATTATTTCAACAATTCAGTTGGGAATAATTACAACTCATCCTTTTTTTAAGTTTTTTTTACAAATAGTTAAACACTTGTTTAAAATAGTTGTTTAGTTTTGCAGAGAGAATTTAAAAAATGACTGAAAAAAATTTAAACGCAGAACAAAAAATCAGAATTGCAGCGAAAATGATCTTTATGCGCTATGGTTTTGAAGGTTGTTCTACAAGAGATATTGCAAAAGAAGCTGATGTGAATGTTGCAATGGTAAATTACTATTTCCGTTCAAAAAACGAATTATTCAAAGCGATCTTCTTAGACACTACTGCGGAATTCATGGAAATCATGTTCGATGTATTTAATCGTCCAATTGCCTTGAAAAGTAAATTTCGCATGTTCATTGAGAAAGAATACGAATTCATGACGAAATACCCACAGGTTCCAATGTTTATCCTTTCTGAGCTTTCGCGTTCGAAAGATGAAACACTCGGAATGGAATGTGTTTTCGAGCAAATCCAAGCGCTTCCTTTTTACACAGAATGTATTGAAGCTCAGGAATCTGGTGAAATGAGAAAAGTTGAAATGTCGTCTTTGATGATGTTGTTGCTTTCCAATTGTCACCATCCTTTTCTTTCTAAGCCAATGTTAATGGCACTTAAAGGAATGAGCTCGGAAGACTTCGATCAGCAAATTATACTTCACAAACAATACGTAGTCGAAATGTTACTCGATTACCTTTTTCCCGAAAATAAACGATGAACAAATATAAATTTAAACAAATGCTTAATATGAAAAAGTTAGCACTTGGTTTAGTACTATTGGGTAGCACCACATCTTGGTCCCAGTCAGTAATACTCGACCTAGAAACATGTTTGAAAATGGCAGATACAGCCAATTTATCAATCAAGAACGCACGTTTAGATGTTGCAATTAACGAAAAGCAAGTCGATGTTTACATGACAGCGCGTTACCCGAAAGTTAGTCTTTCTGGAGATTATCGTTACAACGCAATTATTCCAGGTCAAGTAGTTCCTGCTGCTATCTTTGGAGGAGCTCCCGGAACTTTTACAACCTTAGCTTTTGGTGTTCCCATTAATTTAAGTAACACAGTACAGTTGACGCAAGTATTGTACAATCCACAAATTAATTATGGTTTAAATGCTATCAATATTCAACAAAAAATTATTGAAACACAACAATTAATTGCCGAGCGTGATGCAAAACAACAAGTTGCTAGTGCTTATTTCAATTTACAAGCAATGACAAAGCAATTGAGTTTTATTGATCAAAACTTATTGAATATCAATAAATTAATTGGAAACATGCAAGCAATGAACAAAGAAGGTCTTGTAATTGGAACGGAAGTAGATAAGTTAGAAATTTCTAAACTATCTCTAGAAAACCAAAAAAAAAGTTTGACTGCTTCAAAATTACAATTGGAGAACTTATTGAAAATTCAAATCGGATTAGATCCTAAAACAACGATTCAATTAGCTTCAGATGAATTGATTCAAAAAACTATTCTTGTTGATGGTTCATCCGTTTATCACCCTGAATTGGATTTGATTGCTGCTCAAAAAGAAATGAATGAAGAAGAGCGTGGAGGAACAAATATGTCTTATTTACCTTCTGTTGCTGGATATGCTGCTTATTCTTACAATTACAACATTGATCCTGAAAATGATTTTAGAACAGGAATTGAAGCTGCATTTCTAGGTATTAAATTAGATTGGACTTTATTTGATGGTTTTGAGAAATACAGAAAAAATCGAGTAAATGCATTGAATCGAGTGAAAATTGAAAATTCAGAAAACTTATTGACGCAACAATTGGATATGCAAGTTGACAATGCACAACGTCAAATTGGAATTCAAACTTCATCTTTAGAAATTGCTAAAAAACAACTGGAATTGTCTGAAAGAATTATGAAGCAAACAGAAGCTCAATTTCAACAAGGAACAATTTCTTCAAACGATTACATTCAAACGCAAAATTCACTTTTTCAATCGCAAACAAATGTAGTTATTAGCTACGTTTCTTTACGTCAAGCTGAATTGGAATATTTGAAATCAATAGGTCAAATTAAATAATTGAATTAAAATTTAAATAGAATAAAATGAATAAACGTGTAATTATAGTTGGTGTTGTGGTTCTAGGATTAATCGCATTGACCATTTTTAAATTGAAAACGAACAAGGATAAAGCGAATGAAAAAATTTACATTCACGATGCTAATGCTTCTATATTAGTTGAAACTGAAACTCCACAAAATCATACTTTCGAAAGTTCGTATTCATTTCTTGGAACATTTGAACCTGTTCGCCAAAACGTAGTTTCAAGTGATGCAAACGGTAAAATCGTTCGTATGAATGTGGATATGGGTTCAACTGTGTCAAAAGGTCAAGTAATTGCTAAAGTAGACGACGAAATGATCCAATTGCAAATTCAATCTGTTGATGTAAACATTGAAGGAGCTAAAAACGACGATCAGCGTTACGAAAACTTGTCAAAAGAAAATGCTGTTGCTGGTGTTACTGTTGAAAAAACAAAATTAGGTCTTAAATCTGCTGAAATTCAGAAAAAACAATTGCAAAAACAATTGCGTTCAACAAATTTAATTGCACCATTTTCAGGAACAGTTACAAAGAAAATGATTGATTTAGGTTCTGTTGTTGGTCCAGGTTCTCAATTAATTGAATTAACGGATATTTCTTCGTTGAAATTAACTGTAAACTTTCCAGAACGTGACATCTTGAAATTCAAAATGGGAAAAGAAGTGGAAGTAACTGCTGATATTTACCAAGGTCGCACATTTAAAGGTAAAGTAACAAATATCAATATCGTAGCTGATCAAGCACACAATTTCAAAGTGCAAATCACTGTTTCTAATGCTAGTCGTGATTTAATGGCTGGAATGTATGGTTCTGTTCGTTTGGGGAATTCTCAATCTAAAACAGCACTTTCAATTCCACGTAAAGCATTGATTGGTTCTTCAAAATCTCCAAAAGTGTATGTGGTTAGAAATGGAAAAGCAAAATTAATTTCTTTCAATGCGGGAACTTCTGATGGTGAATTTGTTGAAGTTATCTCTGGAATCAATGCTTCGGATAAAATTGTTACGAAAGGACAAGTGAATTTAGAAGATAATTCTAATGTGAAAATTTCGAAATAAGACTAGAAATAATTTACAAGAAATAATATAAAAGCATGACATTAACAGAATTATCAATAAAAAGACCTTCTTTCATCATCGTAATATTTACGATTTTGATTGGTGGCGGTCTCTTGTGTTACAATCAGTTGAGTTATCAATTACTTCCTGATTTTTCACCTCCCATTTTAACTGTTCAAACAATTTATCCTGGAGCTTCTCCAGCAACAGTTGAAAGTCAAGTATCTAAAGTAATAGAAGATGAATTGAGTGGCTTGGAAGATGTTGCGGAAGTTACTTCTTTCTCTCTTGACAACGCTTCATTAGTAATGGTTGAGTTTAAGCAAAGTGCCGACATGGATGTTTCCATAGAAGATGCTCAGCGAAAAATCAATTCAGTAAAAAGTAAATTACCAGAAGGTTCTGAAGATCCAGTTATTTCTAAGATTGAACCAAATGCTGCTCCAGTTCTTCAAGTTTCTGCGATTGCTAGTAAAATGGAAGACAGAGATTTCATGCGTTTGATGGACAAAGAATTATTGCCTTTAATCAAACAAGCGAAAGGTGTTGCCTCAATCAATGTGTTAGGTGGTGAAAAACGCGAAATCCGTGTAAACATCGATAAAGAAAAATTGAAGATTTACGGTTTGTCAATGACACAAGTAAATCAAGCAATTGCTGCTTCGAATGTTGAGTTTCCTACTGGTAAAATCAAAAACAACGATGAACAATTAACTGTTCGTTTGGCTGGAAAAATGGTTGACGTAAAAACTTTAAGTGAACTTGTTCTTTATGGAACAGGAAGTTCTTCCGTTCGCTTGAAAGATGTTGCAGAAATCGTCGATGATCGTGTGGATCAAACAAGTATTTCTCGTTACAATGGTCAAAATGGTATTGGTTTACGTATCATGAAACAATCGGATGCCAACTCTGTTGAAATGGCGAAAATTGTACGTGAAACATTCAAAACTCTTGAAGAAAAATACAAAGACAAAGGCCTGAAATTCAAAGTTGCAACAGATACTTCTTTACCAACGATTGAATCGGTTGACGCTGTAACACACGATTTATTAATCGCAATTATTCTCGTTGCTGCTGTAATGATTTTATTCTTACACAGTATGCGAAATGCGATTATCGTATTGATTTCAATTCCAGCTTCGTTGATTTCTACATTTATTGCAATGTATTTGTTGGGATATACCTTAAACTTAATGACTTTGCTTGCAATGTCTTTAGTTATCGGTATTCTCGTCGATGACTCCATTGTTGTACTTGAGAATATTTACCGTCACTTATCGATGGGGAAAGGAAAACGAAAAGCAGCATTAGATGGACGTAATGAAATTGGATTTACAGCCTTAGCAATTACTTTGGTCGACGTTGTGGTATTCTCTCCAGTTGTATTCGTTGAAGGAATCATTTCTGATATTTTACAACAGTTCTCAATTGTAGTAGTAATTTCTACCTTGATGTCCTTGTTTGTATGTTTCACATTAACTCCATGGTTGGCTTCACGTTTAGCGAAGGAAACACATCTAAATCCAAAGAAAAATTTCTTCCACGCTTTCCTTGCATGGTTTGAGCGTCGCGTTCAAAAATTCACGGATGCATACGTAAGCTTAGTTGGATGGTATTTGAGACATAAAATTATCGCAATAGTTGGAGTTTCAATTATTTTCTTTGCCGGAGTTGGTTCAATGGATACAGGAATTGTAGGGCAGGAGTTCGTAGCTGAAGGTGATCAAGGGAAGTTCATGTTGAAATTAAAATATGAAAAAAGCGCAACTTTTGAAGAAAACAACAAAACTACATTGAAAATTGAGCAATTATTATTAGCACAAGATGATGTAATTGATTTGGTTTTCTCAAATGTTGGTGGACCTAGTGCAGGTATGGGTGCAGCTTCTTTTGGTGCTGAAAATAAGTCTGAGATTACAATCAAGATGAAACCAGACATGCAAAAGAAATATCCTACATTAAAATACATGGAGGAAATTCGCAAGAAAGTGGAAACGAAATTCCCAGGAATTGAAGTGAAAGCGATCAATATTGGTATGGTGGAATCGGAAGAAGCTCCAATTGAATTGTTCCTTTCTTCTGAAAATACAGAAGTATTGATGAAAGAGGCTAAACGTTTGAAAGATAAGATTTTGTCTTTACCTGGAGCGAAAGATCCAACGATTTCAACAGAAGAAAC
>JBKDZA010000171.1:0-5215 GCA_046308455.1 Fluviicola sp. | reverse complement strand
GGGTTAGGCTATTTAATTTAAAAAATCATTTTGTTCGTTAATTTTAATCGAAATAGCCCGCTATTCCTCGTAAAATTAAACTCCAAACTAACTTTTTAAATTAAATTCTGATGTGAATTTAGAATCGAACTGAGGTTATTAGAATAATATTCAACAGCATTAGTGAAATCAATTTCAAAATCTGAAGAAATAATTATTTTAAAGGTTGAATTTCTTTTCGACACGGGATGTTAAATCAAAAAAATCGACATTTAATTCTGGGTTTACTTTCAGTTTTGATTTTCGTTTTTGAACAGTATTCTTTTGCCATTCATTTACATCAGCAGATTTGGAATCAATTTCAAAACCAAGCTTTTTAGTCAATTCAACAAAAAATTGAACTTGATCTTCAGGAATATTTATTGTTATTTGAGTCATTTCTAATAATATTACTATAAAAATACAATGTTTGAATTAGAAATTCAAAAAAATAAATTTATTACATTTAGATTTTCAATTTTCAATTTTCAATTTTCAATTTTCAATTTTCAATTTTCAATTGCTAATTCTTAAAAACCAATCTTACTTCTTCCTCCTTCGTTTTTCGGTTCAACTTTTAAGTTTTGTACATCAATCAATTTCACTTGTGTCAACTCAGCTGAAGTTCTTTGATCACTTGAAAGTTCAGCCAAACGTAAATGCTGATTCGTTACGATATCTTCAACCATTTCACGAACAACTCGCGCATTTCCAAAATGCTGATCGCGCATTTCATATAATTGAGTTAAATAATTTAAAACATGTAAACGTGTTTCGTCGTCCATTTTTAAATCTTCAACTGCTAGACTATTTTCAGCAATTACAATTAAATCACTTGGACCGTAATCTTCAAAATGTAATGTTTCATTGAAACGCGACTTTAAACCAGGATTCATCGCTAAAAACTGATTCATGTTATTCGTATATCCAGCAGCGAAAACAGCAAATTTCCCACGTTTGTCTTCCATCTGTTTCAAAATAACTTCAATCGCTTCATTTCCAAATTGTCCAGTTCCATCGTTTAAAGCATACGCTTCATCAATGAACAAAACACCGCCCATCGCACTTTCAATTGCTTGTAAAGTTTTTTGTGCTGTTTGACCTGTATATTCTGCTATCAATCCACTTTTATCAACTTCTACACATTGTCCACTTTCGAGTAAACCCAAAGCATTGTAGATCTTCGCTAAAATTCGTGCTACTGTTGTTTTTCCTGTACCTGGATTTCCAGTAAATACGGTGTGAAGCGAAATTTTACTTAAAACATCTTTTCCAGTTTCATTGTAGAATCGAATCAATTTTACCATTTTATTGATGTGCTCTTTCACACCATTCATTCCGACAAGTAAATTCAATTCGTCTAAACTTCTTGACAATAATGCTTCATCAATTGTAAAATGATACGATTTTTTCATGTCAGACAAGAAAACCAATTGCATGTCTTCTTCAGTAATGATTTCTAAATCTTCACGACTCACATCTTCTGCTTTTTTGGTCTTCATAATACGATCAGCCAAATTCATTTTAGCTTCAGAAATCAAACTGTTCACCAAACGCGCATTTCCAAAACTTTTATTGCGATCACGGAAAAGACGCGTTAATTTATCTACTAAAACTGTTTGTGCTTCTGGAGTTAAAGTCACTTCATGTTTTTCACAGGCATAATTCGAAATTTTCATCAATTCTTCTGGTACATAGTCTTCGAAGTGGAAAAATTGATTGAAACGCGATTTTAAACCTGGATTGAAATTGATGAAATTATTCATTTCCGCTGTGTAACCTGCACAGAAAATCGCAATATCTCCAGCGCCATCACTCATTTCTTTCATCAGAATTTCGATTGCCTCTCGACCAAAGTCTTTTTCATTGTCTGGAGGAGTTAAGGCATAAGCTTCATCAATAAATAAAACACCTCCGCGAGCTTCTTCAATTGCTTTTTTTACTTTTGGAGCAGTTTGTCCTATGTATTCACCTATCAATGCAGCACGATCAACTTCAACAACATGTCCTTTCGACAAAACTCCCATCGCATTGTAGATTTTACCCAGCATCCGTGCAACAGTTGTTTTTCCTGTTCCAGGATTTCCTAAAAATACACTGTGTAAATTCATTTTTCCAGAATCGTTGAATCCTTTTTCACGGCGCATTTTAGCAAATTCAACATAATTGATTGTTTCACGCACTTCTTTTTTCACGCGATCCAAACCAACTAAACCATCTAATTCTGCTAATAATTCCTCTAAGTTTTTAGCTTTTTGTGCTTCTTCACTTTCAGTTGAGTTAATTTCAGTTACTGTAGACGTTGAAATTCCTTTTGTAATTGTTGGGGATCCTTCAATGTTTTGATAACCAACATTGTAAATTCCACTTGCGATACAAACATCGTTGAAAATAACATCTACTCGGTAGCAATCATCCACCCATGATAGTTTGTTTTCATTTCCCCATCCAACTTCAAAAATGAAGGTTTTTCCCAAATTATCCGCTTCAATTTTTCCAGAAGTAAACGTTTGACCTTTCAGTTGATTTGCATTGTCAAAATAATTAACAAAAAATTCATAATTAAAATCGAGTTGTGTTTCAATTTTTGCATGAAACTCAGTCCAAACATAACGCGTGGTATCGCGTTGAAATTCAGAATAATATATTTTATCTTTTCCTGATGTTCGTTCTTTTCCATCCTCGAAGAACATGAATTTTTCAATGGACAAATAAGGGTTTACACTTTCGCTTACAACTCCAACATCATTCACTAGTGCTGATCCTGAACCAACTAATTTATCATCTATATAGGCATTCCACGTATACGTTCCTTTTTTGAAAAAGACTCCTGCAGTTGCATTTCCCCATCCTTCATGAATCGTAACTTCATTCTGATCCATTTTTATTTCTAATTCCTGATCAAGTGAACACAACTCTTTATTGTTTTCGTTGACAGAAATCAATTTCAAACAGATTTTTGCCTTCCAGTCTTTTTCGTCAAACCATTTGTTGTAAAAAGTAAACTCAGCACGCAAATAAGTCAATTCTTGACGATCAAAAACCGAACGATACTTTTTCGAACTGTTCGCCATCCATTCGGCACTGGAGTATGTTTTTACGTGTTTAAATTTATACGGAATGAAGTCGTCATCATTGTTGAAGAGTCCCATGGAGTAACTTATTAATTGAGTATCAAAAATTTTTAGAAAATAAAAATAAGAAAACTCTAGTATTTTTGGGTTAAAAAATGATTTTATAGTGAAAAATGATTAAAATCATTGAAACTAATCATGATGGTAGTATCTTTGTACTGTACAATTAAATTCAAATATATTGGCAACAATTCAGTTTTCTCAGCCCAAAGGTGATTTCATGAAATCACTTCATGCAAATGTCAATTCATATTTTTCAATGAATAAAATTGATAAATCAGGAAATGCAAAATTATATACTAAAAGCGTTATTTTGATTGCTTCCTACATTGCTATTTATGTTTCAATGCTTTTTATAGGATTGCCTTTTTGGGCAGCATTGATTTTAGCTGGCGCATTAGGTTTTCTTCAAGCTTTAGTTGGATTTAATATTATGCACGATGCCTGTCACGATGCTTATTCATCTAATAAAAATCTCAATTATTTATTTGGATTATCGATGAATGCTTTGGGAAGTGATGCATTTATGTGGAAGCAAAAACACAACATCGTTCACCATACATTTACGAACATTGATGGAGGTGATGACGATATTGCAAAATCACCATTTTTACGAATGGCTCCTAGTCAACCAAGAAAAGGTTTTCATAAATTTCAGCACATTTATTTAACTTTTTTGTATGCAATTTCAACCTTATTTTGGATTGTATTAAAAGACTGGTTACATTACTTCAAAATAGCGAAATACAACGTTGAAGTTGGTAAAATGTCGATACGTGATCACCTAGTTTTTTGGATTACAAAGTCTTTGTATTTTGCAATGTATGCCTTTTTACCAATTTATATTTACGGTGTTGGAAAAGGAATATTGTTGTTTGTAATGATGCATGCAATTTTAGGAATTGTGATGTCTTTTGTTTTCCAATTGGCACACGTTGTTGAGAATGTGGAATTTGATCACACACATGGTGAGCATACAGAAATCAATACAGAATGGGCGGTTCATCAAATCAATACTACAAGTGACTTTGCTACTGATAACAAAGTCGTGAGTTGGTTTTTGGGAGGTTTGAACTATCAGACGATTCACCATTTATTCCCGCGTGTTTCACACATTCATTACCCTGAAATTCAAAAAATCGTGAAGAAAACCTGTGAAGATTATGGAGTAAATTACCGCTACTACCAAACAATGGGTAAAGCTTTGGCTTCGCATTTTAGACACATGAAAAATTTGGGTGCGAATTAAATAAATTTATTTTTTGTAACATCTTTGTAGTTGTTCCAAAATCGAAGTAAATAGATTCTATCTTTTTTGATTTCATAAAACAAAGAAATTTGCTTAACGGTTAATGCAATTCTAATTTTTGAATCAACATTACTTTTTCGGAATGCATAGGGATTGATTGTAATTATTGATAAAACAATTTCAACATTTTGTGTGAATTCAATTACAACATTTTCAGGCCAATTTTCTAACAAATAGGCGATATTCTGTTCAAAATCTTTTATTGCTTCATCAGACCAAATAATTGTCATTATTTGAATGCTTTAGGAAATTTTTCTTTTACTGATTTCATAACCAGTTCATGAGAAGTTCCTCCATTTTTTTTCAATGATTTTCTAGCTATTGTAATTGCTTCGATTTGATCAATTGTTAAATCATCTTCTTGATTAACAACTTCTTTTAAACCATGTTGTTGAATGAATTGAAGAAACAAGTCAAGTTTAGAATTTGGAATACTAACTGTTTTATTAATCATCTGAAATTGATTTAAACAAATATAAGAAAAATCAATTTGTTCAATTGGAAAAAATTAAATCATTCATTCATTCTTTTTCAAATTCTTAGGATAAATCCAACCAGTTTTCTTTCATTCCCTATCATTTATTGATTAAATTATAATCAAATAACGATTGTTTTATAAAATAATTTACTAACTACATGACAAAAATTTAAACACATTTATATTTGATTGATTCTGAGGGTTTAAAAGTATGCTTGCCACATAATCTAGACCATATTTAAAGATACTTTTTGCTCTATACCCATGCTTTTTGAC
>JBKDZA010000170.1:0-4963 GCA_046308455.1 Fluviicola sp. | reverse complement strand
CATCCATTTGTGTTCATCAAGGAAAGTGTATAATCGTTGAGAAATCATTCGAGACGATATGAGTAAATCCATTGGAATATCTGATGAGGTTGGTTGAACAAGCCCGTGATCCAAAAGTTCATTAACTAATGAAAGTCCAACTGTTAAAGATGATAATTGATCAGCACTTGGTACATTTTGGTAATAATTAAAACGTTCTGTATATCCTTGTGTTGTATCATCAATACTTGCAGCATTATTTGTTCCATAATGTTCAGATTCATCACAACGGCATTCATAACTCGAATTTTTCCAGTTTTCAGCAAAACCCTCTGGTGTGTCACAGCGCATGAAATAGCCATTTAAATTTGTTTCAGGAGGTAACCCATATATTGGATTCAAATCAAATTCTGCAAATAAATCTAATCTATTTATTGCATTTAGTGCGTAATATAATTCATTCAAAGTTCCAGTTACATCCTCACCAGCATCTTTCAGTAAGCGGTATTCAGTTGCTAACAAACCTAAGTAGTATCCATGACGAATCATAGCATCTCCCCAATTCATTGAACTGAAATTCCAACCTGAGCTATTCGGGTTTTCTGGAATGTTGTCAGTACATTTCATGGGTTCAATTTTCCGAGCTACTAAACTTTCTCCAAAATCAGGGCCAATTTTCACAAAACTCTCACGCAATTCATTTCGGAATTTCCAATACTTTTGCATGTTTAATTCAACTGTTTGGGCATAACTTGAGCCCACAACACAACACAGGCTTAGTAGCCAAAGCAACTTGTTTTTCATATTTATTTGGATTTTTATATTTTATGGCTCGATGTGATAAGAAATCAATCTCCAAACCTTATTACTATCTAGTAGTTCTTTTCTTACAATTCCAACACCTGAACTCAAATAATAATTTACAGGTTGATTATTATCTCTTCTTGAGGCATTTTCAGATAATTTTAAAGTTTTATTAAATGAAAAGACGTCAGTATAAGTTGTATATATACTTTTAACAGTTACAAAATTATTGGGATAATATATATTATGAGATCCAACATAAGAATTTAAATTGTATTTAATTCCTAAAATTTTACCATCCCAAAGAAATTCTCCTGGTTTTGATTCCGACCATTTTATACGCAAACATTGTTTTGAGACAGGTTCTGTTGAACTACAGCCATTTACTTCATACATTTGTTCAGGAAAATAATGTAAAGTTATTCCAGTTAAACTACTATATAAATAAGTGTCAAACTGATAATTTGAATAATTATAACTACTCGTTACAAAAACTGAATCTTTAACCAATGAGATTTCTTCTTCATATACCCACCAAGAACCAACCTTAAAATAGAAAAAATCCTTTGCTTCTTTAACATATTGACATTCTGAAGGATTTGTTGAACAGTTTATAGAATTATCTACATTATTCTTGTCCTTACAACTTTGTAAGAAAAGCAACAAGAGGGAAAATGATAAGGTTACTTTCATGATTTAATCGATAAAGTGAGCAACAAATATATAAAAACGAATCGAATAAATGAAGTTTTTGATGTCTTTTTATTCTGATTTTCAGCAAATATAGAAATTATTTTTATAATATATCAATTTTGATAAGTTGTTTTTTTCGTTCTACTTCGATACTTGCTTGTGGAATATCAAGAAAGAGTTAAAAACATAGGGGAAAAGATCAAAGCAATAAGACTTGAAAAAGGACTTACACAGATTGATTTATCTACGCTTTGTTCGATTGAGCAAACGAATATTGCTCGTATTGAAGCGGGTAGAACAAGTCCTACTATCAAAACATTATATAAAATTTCAGATGCTTTGAATATTGATATTAAAGAATTGTTTTAATTTTTTTTAGCGTGATTGTTCAAAGAGCTTTAATTATAAACCTTGCATTTTGCTTTTAATAATTTAAGCTTTAATAATTATCAAAAAACTTTTTCACCTCGAGTAATCCATTTCGACCATTTTTCGTTGTAGGTATGGACTTTTTGGACGGGTTCGTTTTCTGAGTTGACTACTTTTTTGTTTTCGTTGAACCACTGGAAAATTCCACCGTATAAGTTTTTGACATTTTTGTACCCTAGTTTTTTTAGTTCTTGCCCAGCTTTTTGACTGCGGTAACCAATCGAACAATAAACAATAATTTCAGCGTTTTTTGGAATGCTTTTTAAAAGTGCTTCGTTTTTTTTGTCTCCGCCATAGAATTTTGCTCCAGGAAGATGACTCACAGCATATTCTTTCATTTCTCGAACATCCAAAAAATAGACGTTCGCTTGATTCAATTTCTTGTTTGCTTCTTTAGTCGAAATCGTCGGGAAATCTTTGTCGTAATATTTTTGTAATTCTTTATTAAAGTCAGATGGAACATTCTCCTGACCTAATAAAGTGGATGTAATTAATGTCATAAGTATAAACGTAATTGATTTCATTATTGTTTGTTTAAATTCCAATCGTATTCTAAATAAGTGATTTTTGTTTCAGCCTTAATTTTAGTTGAAGAATACTTATTAATAAAATCAACGACGTTGCCGAAATCTTCTTTGTACCAGTCAAATATTTTCGAAAGCTCAGCTTTATCTGCAGAGATTTTGTTACGGGATTTATCAGAAATAAACTTTTTAGCCAACATCGATAAATTAGATTCCACATTATCAGCAGTAAAAGCTTTGTTGTATAATGTTGGACATGAAATTGAGGCACAATTCACAGCAAAATGGATACGTCCATCTTTAAACGCTTTTCTCAATTTATTAGTTTCTAAGTCATTTAAAGACATTTTCGTTCCTCCAACTTCAATAAAATCGTAATCAAAAGCTCCTTTTCCATCCACTTTTAAATCGTTGATACTTTTAGAAACGTTTTTAGAGATTACCAATTTGATTGCATGAGCATTGTAACAGTTGATCCAGAAAGCTTTCTTTTCATTTACTGACCAGTCAGATTCAGGAGCATTGTCTTTTAGTATTTTGATGTATGCATCTAATTTGGCTACATCTTTTTTAAAATTGGTGTAGTTAACTTTTCCAGAACCATTGACATGTTTTTTCAATAATTCATCCCATTCAGAATGAGTTAGTTTAGCTGAGAATGAATAACTTGTCGAAGTAAGTAGAAAAATGAATGTAAATAATAGTTTCATAGTTTTTCGTTTTTATAAATTTACGACAGTTTTCTGTTTTTGGATTTTAGAAAGCTAAAATTGTGCCGAATAAATTTAAGGTACACAAATCAATGTATCAAAACTTGGCGAATAACCAGCCCACACTCCAAGCGCTCCGCCTTTAATGTTTGTTGGAATTGCAACAGGAGAAGCAAAAGGATTTCCTTGATTTTGCATTTGGTAATACTTCTTTTCTAAAAATTCATAGACATCTGGATCGAGTTTTGAGAACTTAATTACAACCGTATCATTCAATTGATAATAAGGTCTTTGTTCACTTGTTAAACTCGTATCTCCCCAAGCCATTGGATTTTCAAAAGCAAATTCAAAAGTTGTTCCATTGATAAATTGATCATCAAAAGTAGGTGCGTATGTCGCAGTGAAATTTGCGTCTTTTGGTTCACCATTGACTAAATTAATACGTCTAACTGACCAAAAATAGGCATCAAATTGATTTAAAGGATCGCTTAATTCTGCCCAAGAAAATCCATTTCCTGGAGCTTCATTTGGTTCTTGTTTCCAGAAAACATTGTTTAAAGGAACAGGTTGTTCAATTTTTGTTTCTGAAGTATACGTTTTACCTTCAAATTGTACCGTTAAAGTATACGTTTTTCCAACTTGACCAAAGATTGCGGTATTGAAAGTGGTATATGCGCATAAATCGTAATTTGCTAATTCAGAAACTGGTACGCCAAATAATTCTGCTGCTATTTCTTCAGTTCCTGGAGGAAGATTGTCTGTACAGATTTCATCCAATTGAACAGTTGTTGTTCCATCAGAAACAGTGACAATTGCTCCTGATTGAAAGCCATTTAAAAATGCTTCCAATGAAGTTTCTGAATACAAATCTTGGGTTTTGGAAAGGATAACCAATGGCGGTTGACCCGTTTCGATTCGCCCGTCAATAACTATTTTTTGCTCGTACTGAGGTAAATCTATCTTCACATCTTTGACGCAAGAATTGACTCCTAACAAAAGGAGAACGATAAATGCTGTTAAAATTCGAAATTCCATGTGACACTTGGGATTATTGGAAATAATGAAACTTGCTTGACACTAATTTTAAAGTTGTTTTCGAGGAGTGAACCATCGTTGTCAATGTATAAAAAGTAAGGATTTGCTCTGTTGTAAACGTTGTAAACACTGAAATTCACATTTTGACGGAAACGTTTTTTTACTTCAGTAATTTCTCCTGTTTTTTCGTTTGTGACTTTTTTAGTAGGCTTATCGTACCACGTTGCAGAAATATCTAAGCGATGATAAGCTGGCAAACGAGTTGAATTTCGTGGGCCATAATTGAATAAAATGTCTTGTTCTTGTGTGTACCAAGAGTCGGGAAGGGTAAGTGTATTTCCACTGGCATAAATAAAGGATAAACCAAACGTCCAATGTGGATTTAATTCATAAGTGGCAACAAATGTAGCATCGTGTCGACGGTCATATTTTGCTGGAAAAACTTCTGCTTGTAAATCAGGAAATAGACGTTCTGTTTTTGCCCAAGTATAGCCAATCCAACCTGTTAGTTTACCAAAAGTGCGTTTCACGAAGAATTCAACACCATAACTCCAACCTTTACCGAAGACCAATAAATTGTCGGGATTGTCTGAAACATTATCCGCTGGAAGAGCACCTTCTTTGTATTCGATCACATTGTTCATGTGTTTGTAGTAAATTTCTACAGATGTTTCCCAACGATTTTCTTTAAAATTCTTGAAATATCCAGCACTTGCTTGCCATCCTTTTTGTGGTTTGGCGATGTCAGTAGTTGGATACCAAATGTCAGTCGGGAGAGAAACAGCACTC
>JBKDZA010000169.1:0-11662 GCA_046308455.1 Fluviicola sp. | reverse complement strand
AATGATTCCTTTCACTGGAATTTAGTAAAGTATGCAAGCGAAAAACGATGAAACAGTTAATATCATGCAGGAAGAAGGATTGTTAAAAAAGTAAGAGGATAAAAGAAGACGCTAAATTCTTTTGAACGATTTTTAATAATTCATCGTTGATAATTGATAATTCCCTCGTGTTCTTGGTGATCTTCGTGGTTAATTTTCTTTCCTGATCTTTGCGTTTAATCGTTGCGACTTGGCGGCGTTGCGTTTTACAAAACTTCTGCACCCTCTTCATTCTTAATTCAAAATTCTACATTTGTAACATGAAAAAAATCCTTGAAACGGAACGAACATACCTTCGAGAAATGACTCCCGATGATGCGCAAAATGCTTACGAGTTAAATTCGGATCCCTTGGTAATTCAATATACTGGCGACGAGGCTTTTGAAAGTGTCGATGAAGCTCGTACTTTTCTGTCAAAATACGATCATTACGAAAAATATGGTTTTGGTCGCTGGGCGGTGATTTCTAAAGAAACAAATGAATACTTGGGTTGGTGTGGATTAAAATATTCTGCTGATGAAGATGAATTTGATATTGGATTTCGCTTTCACCAACGCTTTTGGAACAAAAGATTTGCCTCAGAAACTGCTCGTGCGTGTATCCAAATAGGATTCGAAAAATTCAATATGGAAACCATCGTTGGTCGAGCAATGAAAGAGAATCTTGCTTCCATTCGTGTGTTGGAAAAATGTGGACTTACCTTCGTTTCCGATTATCAATTCGATGATGAAGAAGGAGTAATTTACTCCATCAAAAAAACTACTGATTGATCCAAACTGTTGGATTCAAACGCACCACTGACCCATCAACAACCTGATGGATTTCAAAATGTGCGGTTGACAAACTTTCACCTTCTGAAACCAACAAAGAACCTATTGCTTGTTTAGTGGAAATTTTCGAACCAACTGAAACATACACTTCTGATAAATTTGAATAAACCGTTCTGTAAGAACCATGTTTGATAATCACCACTTTTCCCGCTCCAGGAATACTCAAAACACTGGAAACTTCTCCTTCAAAAACAGAACGAACTTGTGAACTTTTCGGTGCACCAATATCGATTCCATTGTTGTTCGTATACACATTTTCCAAAGTTGGATGTGCGTTTTTACCGTATCCTTCAGTAATTGATCCTTTTGCAACTGGCCAAGGTAATTTTCCTTTATTCGATTCAAAGCTTTGTCCAAGTGCTAAACTCTCTTTCGTTTCCGTTATTACAACTTCTTTCTTTGCAGTGGTTGTTGTTGCAGTTGTACCAGAAGTTGCTTTCGTTCCACTTGTTGTTTTTGTAGATGTCGTTTTTGAAGTCGAAGCGGTTTTTTGTGCTTCTTTCTTCGCTTTTGCCTCCGATTCAGCAATTTCTTTCTCGATAGCTTTCTTGATTTTTCGCTTTAAGTCTTCTCGCTGACGTTCTTGCGTTTTTAAGTCAGCCAATAATTTCGTCTCGTCTTTTTTGAATTTTTCAAGCGCCACTTGTTTGTCGGCTTTACTTTTTTCAATGCGAGTTTTTTCTTCAATTTTTTGAAGCATCAACTCTTCTTTTCGTTGTTTTTCAGTAGAAATTGAATTGATTTCTTCTGAAATTGCACGTTGATTTTGTAAAATCACTTTGAATTGTTTTTGTTGAATTTCTCCAATTCGCTTCAAATAATTTGTCCGTTTTACAGCTTCGAAGTAATTTTCTGAGGAGAAAATAAACATCATTTTTCCGTGCTTACTTCTGTGTTTGTATGCATAAAGAATCAACTTTTTGTAAGCGATTTTCAATTTAACCAAACGCTTTTTTAATAATATAATTTGATTGCCTTTCGCTGAAATGGTCAACTCCGCACCGCGAATTTGATTGTCCATGTTTTGAACCAATTGCTCACGGTCGCGCACTTGATTCTCAATTAATTTTAACTCCGTTAAAGATGTTGCTGTATTCTTTTTTGCTTTTTCCAACAAAGATTTTGTGCTGGAAAGTCGTTTTTCCAATTTACTTTGTTCCGCTTGTAATTGATCACTTTTCTTTTGTCCAAATGAAAATAAGGCACAAAAAATAAAAAGCAATAAAAGACTATTTTTCATCGTCGTCTTCTTTTTCCAGTTTACATTCTTCATAATCCTCTGGTATTACAAACACAATCTCTTGTGGTTCATTTAGTTCTGTATCTTTAAAATCAAGTATCAAATGAATCGTGTTTTTGGGTGTTCGAATATACATTTCCGTTTTTCGTGGAACTTGATATCCATTCACCGAATCACGTTCCAAATAATCAATCACAATTTCAGTACTGTCTCCAGGACTTAAAATTTCAATCTTACGTAAAACACTCACATCACGGTCCAAATAATATATGTAAATGATGCTGTCTCCTTTAATTCGTTTCGTTAACAAACCGTCTTCGTTGATTGGTTTTCCATTTTCTAAACGACGTTCTACTTTATCTTCTTGGCGTTCAACACTTTTAATTTGTCGTTTTTTATGTGTTGAAATCACATAGTAATTGTCGTTTTTTATTTGTTCATATTTTCGCGTGGTGTCTACATCAATTGGTAAGCCTAAAATCAATTCCTCCAAATCTGAATAATTGATATTTGAACCCAACATATTGTTTAAAACCGTCATGTCACTTTTGATATAACAGCGTTTCACTTTATTCGTTACTTGAATAGAATCTGGACGCAATAAAGCTGAAGCAACCGGCAATGCAGAATAAGAAACGGTTGCTCCCATTGCACTGTCTTTCACAAAACGCAATGTGGTTTTAACTCCAAAGTCTTTGTTGTTATCTGTAAAGGTGATTTTAATTCTACTGAAATAAGTTTTCGGACGAAGGTCAGACAAGGAATCTAATTTACTCACCAATTCTTTGGTTTTCATTTTTTCCAAGCGGTCTTTTTCGTCCACAACAGGAACAATAACATCAGCCGTTTTTCTTCTAGCACAACTTGCTAAAAAAAAAACTAAGACTAAAAAACTGAATTTAATAATTTGCTTCAAGGTACTTTTTTGTTGAAATTTTTTGTTCTAATACTTTATTCTTACAGCCTTGTTTTAAGGCTTTTTCCCAATATTCTACAGCTTTCGTGCCATTTCCAGATTTTGCGTATGCATCACCCAAATGGTCTAAAATATCTTTGTCGTTCGCTTCCAATGTTAAGGCCTTTTCAAAGTCTGTTTTAGCCAATTCATAATCTCCTTTAAAGAAGGAAACCATTCCACGAGTATCAATAAATGGCGCTTGATTTGGAGCTAGTTGATTCACTTTTTCGATTTGAATAAATGCTTTTTCGTACTCTTTTCCAAAACGTGCTAAGTTGTATGCATAATCCGCTTGGATCAATAAATTCGTTGGATCAATTTTTATCGCTTCGTCGTATGCTTTTTTGCCATCAGCGATTTTACCCATATTGAAATAAGCTTCTCCTTGTTGGCCCAACAATTCCGCTTCAACTTTGGGTTCACGTACCAAATAACCTTTTGCGGTTTCAGCTGCAGTAATTGCCTCTTGGTGTTTTTTCGTTTTATTACACGCAATCGTATACAACAACTGCGGTTGAATCATCGTTGGGAAAATCGCTGAACATTTGCGTGCATCTGTATACAAATTTGCATAATCTTCATTGTCGTATTCCAACAATAAAATTTGTTTCCAAAGCGGATATTTTGAGTCGTCCAACTTTAAAGCCATTTTAAATGCTTGCAAAGCTTCCACTTTTTTTCCTTGTGCAAAATAAATGTCACCTAAAATAGATGGTCCTTTTGCGTCATCAGGGTGTACTTTTGTAATCACCTGAGCCAATTCAACTAAATTATCCGAAGGATTTGCTTGTGTTTCGAACAATTGAAATAACAACTCCATTTTATTGTCAACTGGAATTGTTGCGCTTTCAAATCCTTTCACTAAATGTTCTTGGGCTTCTGTTTTTTTTCCTTGTCGCAATAATAATTGTCCCAAAGTAAATTGAGCAGGACCGTTATTGGGATCTTTTTTTACCAATTCAGACAACATGTTTTGAGCGTCTGACATACGGTTTTTCTCAAAATAATAGTCGACCATTGTTGCAATCAATGACACATCATCCGGGAATTTTTTACGTGCCTCTTCTAATGTTGCAAATGCTTTATCGTCTTGTTTTATTGAACGGTACAAATTGAATTTTTCAATTGCTATATCTGGATAATTTCCAGTTTGTGTTACAATTTTATCAATCAAATCGATGGTTTGTTGGGTTTTTCCTAATCCTTTGGAAAGTTCAGCATATGCAAACAACCATTCCACATTTTTACCATCGTGTTCAACCAATTTTTTAAATTCCGCTTCGGCTTTCTCCGCTTGACCTTGCTTGTAGTACATATAGGCCAATTCTTCTGTATATGCGATGTTTTTAGGGTCTAATTTTGACGCAATGATAATGTATTCACTTGCTTTTGTTAAGTCGTTTTGAGCTAAATAACATTGTGAAAGTCCATATGCTGCGGCGTCATCTTTTGGATAAGCGACTAAACAACTGTCAAACGCACGAATTGCTTCTGGATGTTGACCTTTAAGTTTATAGCGTATTCCAGAGTGAAAAGTTTCGAGGTATTGTTTATTAGACAACATTGAATTTGTAACTGCGTTTTTTTTCGTACCGCAAGCCACAAGTGAAAAAAGGATTAACGTATAAACAAACAACCTCATCATACTTTTTTTAAACAATGATTGAATAGTCACTCAAACTTAAATCTCTCGCTAAGCCTTTGTATTTCGAGTGAGAGCCCAACATGGAATTGTGCATGTTCGCATCAATGATTTCCGCATTGTGTTGAAGAATACTATTCTTAACAATTGAATTGATGACTTTCGAATTCTTACCAACTGAAACATGTGGACCGATAACTGCGTTTTCAATTACTACATCTTTTCCTATGTAACATGGAGGAATAATAATTGAATTAATCAATTTCGCACTTGGGTCGATTAATGGTAAATTCAATTCGTAATCGTATTCCAAAACGCGTTGATTTGTGAATACAGTTACTTCTTTGTTTCCACAATCCAGCCATTCAGTTACTTCTCCTGGTTTGAATCTTTTACCTTTTTCAGTTAAGCGACGTAAAGCATCTGGCAATTGGTATTCACCGCTTTTGATGATTCCATTTTCAACCAAGTAGTTTAATTCTTTTGCAAGCGCTTCACCGTCTTTGAAATAATAAATTCCAATCATTGCCAAATCAGAAACAAACTCTTTTGGTTTTTCTACGAAGTCGATGATTTCACCAGCGTCGTTCATTTTGATAACACCAAAAGCACTTGGATCTTCGATTTGTTTCACCCACAAAATACCGTCGGCATGTGGATCAATTTTAAAATCTGCACGGAAAAGTGTATCTGCAAAAGCAACAACAACTGGTCCGTCTAATAATTTTTCAGCACATAAAACAGCATGAGCAGTTCCAAGTGGTTTATCTTGATAAAAGATCGTTCCTTTTGCGCCTAGTTTCTCTGCAACTTTTATCAATTCCGCTTCAATTTCAGGACCGAAGTCACCAATTACGAAACCGATTTCATCGATGGGTTCACTACACACTTTTGCGATGTCTTCCACCAAGCGATGTACGATTGGTTTTCCTCCAACTGGAACCAAAGGTTTTGGAACCGTTAACGTGTGAGGTCTAAGTCGTGAGCCGCGTCCGGCCATTGGAACAATTACTTTCATATTAAACAACTTTTAAATTCGGTTCAGTTTTATAATTATTAGGTTTAAAAAACCGCAGAGAAAAATCTAAATTAGTTAAATAAATAGCTCTATCCTTTAAATTAAAAAAAGGAATCTTGTTTTTAAAGTTATCTATACAAAAATGAACTATTTCTATTGATGCTACATCAGAAAATAATAAAAACGGGAAATCGGAATGACTATTTTCTTTATTTAAAAATTTATTTTCTTCATCAAAAAATGCTCCTTGAATGTTTTCCAGAACCTCAATACCTAAATTTTGGTTAAAGAATAAGGTAAAAATATTTTCCTCGTCAATAGTTTGGCTTGAGATGAATTTTTTAGCTTTTTTTGGTTCATTTGTTGATATATAAAATTGTTCTAAAAATTGATTGATTTCAGCTTCTTTTACTAAAATATAATCTCTATCACCCGTAATTCTGTAAAAAGCTTTTTGTTGAATATTCAGATTTTGACGGATCAAATTCTCATCTTTAAAAACAGTATTGAATAAAGTTGATTTTTTAAAATCATTCTTTTCATCTAAAATAAAAGATTCTGAAATATCAAATGTATAAGAGATGCCAACATGTATCCATTCATTTTTAAATCGAATAAGGCCAATATTTATACCCTCTTTTTTAGGTATTGTTTCATTTTTGTATGACTCTTTTAACAAACTTACTTTTTGATCAGAAGCCAAATGTTTTAAAAAAATGTATTTATTATCAACTTCTTCAACTTCAAAATTTCCTTGAAGCATAACACTTGTGTTGATAATACAGTCGTACAATTCATGGTTTTTTCCTAAAAATTCAGCAACTAATTCATTTGCCCTTAAATGGAGCAGTCTAGCTTTTCTATTTAATAAAAATTCTGTAGTTGCTGCGTATGCTATTTGAGATATGAATTCTTTTTCTTGTACTTCTTTTATTTCGTCAAGCATTTCTGAATAACGTTGACCAACGTCAGGTATAAATAAATAAGACTCTAAAAAAAGTTTTTCCATTAAATTTCGAATTTCAAAGAATTGATCAATGAAATCATCCTTTAATTCGAGTATGTAACAGGATTGTAAAACAGTGTTTTCAGGAGCATATTCATAATGTCTATCAAAAACCTCGATAATATCATTTGCAAAGATTAATAATAATTCGATATTTGGGTGAATTACTCTATCTTCAGAAACAGTATTTATAAAATACCATGTTAAGAAAGCAATATCTTCAGGATTGATTTCATCATTCAAATATTCATCAGAACAATCAAAAAAAGGCAATGGTTTACCGTACATTTCTTGATGCTTATTTCTGAATGTTTCAAAAATGCGCGTTTTTGATATTACGTCTTCAAAATAAGAGGTTATAAAACAAGAATATAAATAAGGATCTACATCTTCTTTAAATAACGTTCCAAAGTAAAATATAAGCTCATCACTAACTTCATTCGCAACTTTTAAATAAAACAAATCAGTTCCATTGTGTCCTTTATAAGGTTTAAATACTTTCCAATCATCAATATAAACTTTCTTTTTCATTATGGTCTATAAATATTTTTTTAATATCTCTTCTTTTAGCTTTGGAATAGCTGCAATTTCTTTTTCCAAAGCTGTAATTTTTTCTTCTATTTTTACAATTTCTGAAACAATTTTTTGCTGTTCCAAGTAATCTTAAATTGTAATTGAAGCCAAATGATCTCCATATTTTTCATTATAGACTTCTATTTTATAACCATTGTGATTGTTTCTTTTCCAAGTTAATTCAGTAATTCTTATAAAATATTTAAACCAATTTCTTTCTCCAAGAATTTCAGGGTTAAGTTTATTCGTTTCAATTGTTCGTTTTATTTTTGATTCTATCTTTATCATAGATGTTTTTTAATTATTTGTCCTTTTTGATTATCTAAATCTTTTATAACTACTGTTTTTGCTTTCTCTTCTAAGGCGTTTATTTCCGAAATAATTTGCTTTTGAATTATAATAGGCGGAAGTGGAATTTTAAAATTCTTAATTATTCCTTGAGAAATATTAGATCTTGCAACGCCATTGCTTAAATTTATTAACGCCTCATATTGAGTTTGTAAATAATAAAACAAATAGAAAGGATCAATTGAATCACTTGTGGGTAAAATACCACAAATCGCTTGATTTGTACTTGCTTCGACACCTAGTATACCAACTTGTCCTGTTGTTGCTCCATACATAGCAACTAATACTGTGTTTTTTGGAAAGATTTTTGCTGAAGATTTTTGTAGCCCTTGTTCTGTAATCTTTACTTTAGAGTCAATTATTATACCTTGACGGACTTCTCCACTGTTTATCCACAATATGTTACCATTTTCGTAAAACTCTGGTGTTCCAGAGAGAGGAGTACCCCCTGATGAAGTTTTACAGATATCTCCAATTTTTTTTAACTCCCATTTAGAATTGATTTCAACCTTTTTGTTTTTGGCAAAAGAAATTATTTTCTCAAATTCAAATTCGCTAAAATCAATTAAATTTACTAGCTTATGACGAGTAACATTGTTTTGCATTGCTTCATCAATCGCAAAATCATAATCACCAGCAAATGCTTTATAAATATAAGTGCTTGCTTTGGCTGGATTATCAAATACATTAGGATCAAATAATTGTGTGCAATCCTCAATATTTCTTCCTCTTCTTATTGGATGTATTCCCTCTTTACCCCTTGCATCACTAAACTCATAACCTAAGAAACGTTTTTCGGCATCTTTTTTTCCACTTTTCACCAAGACAACTTTTTGAGGATAGGCTAAAACGAAATAAAAGATTTTTTCCAATTCTCTATCCAAAAGAACCGACCAAAATTCTTTTTCGTTCTTAACTTTTAATTTCTTTTTGTATTCTTCAAATATTTCATTTTGTAAAATAGTACTACTTGGTTCTTTTCTCAGTAATGAAAGATAATCTTCAAATGAAACACTTTCCCAAACATGATTTACGTATTTCGAAACGGGTTTTTCAATTCCGTTGAGCGTTACATCTTGAAAATCTGTAAAGAATTTCTCTACTGCAAAACGCAAGTTAATACTGTCGTAATTATTTCTTCGTCTTAAAAACAAAGTGACAGTATTCACTCCTGCTGCCATAAATGTTTTTGAACCCAATTCGGTAATTGCAACTATCTCAAAATACTTTAAAATTATTTCTCTTGATTTAGTATAAATACCGGTCTTGGATAATATACTATTGGGTAAAATAATACCCGCTACTCCGCCATCTTTTAATAACTGTTTCGTTCGTTCGATGAATAAACATTCTATTTCGGAACTGTTATCTGTCAAGCGGTCATACAATTGAAATTCATTTTCTTTGTAATAAGAGCGAGCCGAGTTTTTAAATGCCGAAACTGAATACGGAGGATTTGAAACAATAATATCAAATTGCTTATTATCTTGAGGAAAATCTTTGTCTTTTTGAAGTAATTTTCCTTTGTAATCTGGATGATCAAAACGAGCTAAACCATCCGAATGAATAACGTTTGCTAAGCCATCTCCATGTAAGTAACAACCAACTTTTCCAACTTTAACCAAACGGTAATCTTTTTCGATTCCATAAACATAATCAAATGCCCAGTCAAAATGAAATGTTTTTGCTTTATCAATAAATCTCCTGGTGTCTGCTTTAAATTCAGAATCGTTTGTTTTATCTAAAATTCGTTGAACTTCATGCATCGATTCAGTGATAAAGTGACCACTTCCAGCTGAATAATCAATGATATAAGGTAAATATTGATCTCGTTCTCCCTTTTGTAATTTTTCTTCAATTATTTTGTCAAAAGGTAAACTCTTAATTACAAACTGTGCAACTGGTACTGGTGTAAAAAATTGACCTGATTCTTGTTTCAAACCAGTAGTTAAGAGTAATTCGAAGAAATCAGATAAATACTGTTGTTTTTTTGTATAACGAAGTTTGTATCCTTGTAACAATTCAACAATTTCTTTAACAACAACAGCATTCTCATTGAATGATTGTTCATCATATACATCTTTGATTGCAAATTCATTGTTTTTTTCTAATCTAATTTTTCTGAACTCATCTAAAATGCTTCTTCTTTCAGATTCTTGAAGGAAATGATATTTTCTATTGAATTCATTTTCAGAAAGGTCAGTTACTCGCTTCTCCAAAAATTCATACATTCCCTTTTGATAAAGATCAGTAAGTCTAATTTGAAAACTTTTATGGTCGTCAATTCCTTCCAACCATTGAAATTCTAACTCTTTTTCTGTTCCTTCTTTGTCTTTTTCATCATAAATTTTACAAAGAAATAAAGTGAAAATTCTATTAAATGCATTTCCTTTATCAGAAACCACATTATGTCTTAAAATCTCTAAAAATCGATTAAAAATAAAACTACTATCTTCTTGACGTATTTCTTCTAAATCTTTAATTGTAAGAGCTTTGCTTTCAAAGTTATATGGTTTAACCCACGATTCAAAAACTCCGTTATCTTTCGTTAATTTATTCCATTTTTCATAAAAATCTTTCACATCACCACTTCGGTAATCTTCTTCAATTTTTACAATTTCATTTCGATAAACAATTTCTTTCCCTTTTAATTCTGAAGCGTAAAGCATAATAATATCTGCCTTATTACTGAATTTGAAATAAGTAAATAGTTGTCCGCCTTCTTTTTTTAAACGTGTAAATGCTTTGTCAAACTCTTTTCCATATGTTTTGCATTCTATCAAAAGATATTCGGAACCATCTTCACGAGTTACACAGATATCTAATGCTTTACTCACACCATGCCCTGCAGCCCATGTTTTTTCAAGAATTATGTTTTCTGCTTTATATCCTTTTTCAAGTAAACGATTAACACATTCTAAAACCACCCAATTTTCATCCTGTGAAAAATTTTGAGTTGTCTTACTTTCTGATTTGATTTCAGAACCATAATTAATACTGTGCTTTTCAACATCTACTTCAATAATAAAATTATTCGCATACTTTTTACTGAAAACACCAATTGTATTTTCTTTTGGCTTAAAACCTAAAATTTGTAAAAGTGATTGATAATTTGTCATGCTTAAAGTTTAGTCATCAAATATATTAATTTTTTGATTATTTTTTAATCTTTTTTAGTTTTATTTTTTACCAGTACTACCAAATCCACCTGCTCCGCGATCAGTTTCGCTGAGGGCTTCACTTGCTATCCAATTTGCTTGAACGTAAGGTGCTACAACAATTTGTGCAACACGTTCACCGTGTGTTATTTCAAAATCTTCTTGAGAAAGGTTGATGAGTAATACCCCCACTTCACCTCTATAATCTGCGTCAATTGTTCCTGGCGAATTCAACACAGTAATTCCGTGTTTGAAAGCCAATCCACTTCTAGGTCGCACTTGCACTTCATAACCATCTGGAATTTCTAAAAACAATCCAGTTGGAATTAAGCGACGCTCGAATGGTTTTAAAACAATTGATTCTGTCAAGTTTGCGCGAATGTCCAATCCCGCAGCACCTGCAGTTGCATATGCTGGAAGTTCGTTGGTGCTTTTATTGACAATGCGAATATTCATTTTCGTAGATTATTTTTTATTTATTGCTGTGTTATTTTTGTGCTTCGTCTTTGGTTACTGTTAAGCTCACATCTGTTAATTCTTTTGCGATTTTATCCGTTACCCGTTGTTCCAAAGTGAAGGTGTATTTTCCTTTTTGTGGAAATTTTCTATGTTTAAAATGAAGTGTGTTTTCAACGATTGTTCCAGATTTTTCACCCGTCCAAGTTCCATCAGGGTTAGCAATTTGCACTTGAATGGGTTCACTTCCCGTTTCTCCATTTGGTGATTTCGCATGGAAGAAAAACCAAAAATTGTTGTAAGGATAATCTGTCGTATTTCTCAAAGTCACAGAAACGGTATAATAGTTCACTGTATCTGGAATATCCACCACAAAAACAGGCTTCACATCTGC
>JBKDZA010000168.1:0-20560 GCA_046308455.1 Fluviicola sp. | reverse complement strand
ATGAAGGTAGTACAAAAAAATACAGCGTATCTGGAGGTTTAGGTTTAATTTCCTCGAAATTGAATGTGGAAGGACCAATTGTAAAAGATAAAGGTGCGTTTTTAATTACAGGTCGACGAACATATGCCGATTTGTTTTTAAAACTAACAGATCGCTTCAAAGAAAACAAATTGTATTTCTACGATTTAAATGCAAAAGTAAATTACCGCCTTTCTAAAAAAGATCGTTTATTTATTTCAGGCTATTTTGGTAGAGATGTATTGGGTCTTGGAACAGCTTTCGGAATCGATTGGGGAAATATTACGGGAACCATGCGTTGGAATAGAATCATCAATGAAAAGTTATTCTTAAATACCTCGTTCATATACTCAACATTTGATTATCAATTTAAAATTGATGTGGGCGATATTGAATTTAAAGTAAAATCAAGAATTCAAGATTTCAACTTGAAACAAGAGTTTTATTATTACCCAAATACACGCAATAAAATCCGTTTTGGATGGAATGCAATTCACCACGGAATCACAACTGGACAAGTAGAAGCAAGTGCAGGATCTGGCTTGACTCCTGTTCGTTTAAATCCAAACCAAACAATTGAAGGGGCTGTTTATGTTACAAATGATTATTCAGTCACTGAAAACTTAATTTTCAATTATGGCGTGCGTTTATCGACTCTTTCAGTACTTGGAAATGGTGAAGAAAGTTATACCTATGATGCAGATGGAAACGTTGCAACAACAACTGTCTACAAAAACGGAGAGTTCTTAAAAACTTACGCTTTCTTTGAACCACGTGCTTCTTTTAGTTGGGAATACAAAAAAGGTCAATCATTGAAAGCAGCATACTCAAGAAACACACAAAATATTCAGCAAGTTTCAAACTCAACTTCAGGTTCACCAACTGATGTGTGGATTTCATCTTCATTGAATACCAAGCCAGGAATTTCAGACCAGTTTGCTTTGGGATGGTTTAAAAACTTCTTGGACAATAAATTGGAATTCAATGTGGAATCGTATTATAAGATTCTACAAAATCAAGTGGATTACAGAAACGGTGCAAACGAACAAGCCAACGAAAAATTGGAAGGCGAAATCTTAAGTGGAATTGGTCGTGCTTATGGTTTGGAATTGTTCCTAAAGAAAAAATCAGGACGTTTTACAGGTTGGGTTGCGTATACTTTGTCAAGAACAGAGCGAAAAATAGATGGAATCAATGACAACAACTGGTATTTAGCGAAGCAAGATCGTACACACGATATTTCTATTGTTGGAATTTATGATATCACTCCAAAACTTTCTATTTCTGCTTTGTTTGTATTCTATACTGGAAATGCAGTGACTTTCCCTTCTGGAAAATACGAAATCAATGGCGAAACATTTTTTGTTTACACGGAAAGAAATGGTTACAGAATGCCGAATTATCACCGTTTAGATTTAGGTTTAACTTGGATGCGTAAAAACACAGAAAAGTTTGAAAGCAGTTGGAATTTCTCAATTTACAATGCTTATGCACGTGAAAATGCGTACTCAATCGACTTTAGAACAAATGCAGATGATCCAAATAAAACAGAAGCAGTTCAAACAACATTATTCAGAATAGTTCCGGCTATTACTTATAACTTTAAATTTAAATAAGATGAACTTTTTAAAATATACATTATTTACTGTTCTAGCGATTAGTGCAGTAAGCTGTACAAAAGTGATTGATATCGATTTGAATGAAGAAGATCAAAAAATCGTTATTGAAGGAACCGTTCTGGAAGGAGATACAACTCATCGTGTACATATCACGAAAACATTGAATTTCGATCAATCTGAAGCGTTTCCAGTTGTTGACGATGCTGTTGTTACAGTGGTTGATAATTTGGGAAATACAGGAACATTTACTTCAGTTGGAAACGGTTGGTACGAATTGACTTCATATCCAGGAGTTGCAGGTAGAACTTATTATTTGACAGTGGTTACAGGAGGAAAAACCTATTCAGCAAGTTCTAAAATGCCAGATGTATTGACGATGGATTACTTAGATGTTACCTTTTTTCCTTTTGGAGTAGACACTTTTATAAATGTCACTCCGGTTCGTTTAGACCAAGCTGGAATTTCAAATTATTATTCGTTTGATATTATCATCAATGATACTTTACAAAAAGGAATCTACTTGCAAAATGATCAATTTGCGGATGGAAACTATATGTATGAACCTCTTTTTGGACCAAATTTCAAGAAATTAGATACGGTTACAATTCGAATGGCAAATATCGATCGTCCAGTATACGATTATTTCAATCAGTTGGCAACAAACACAAACGGTCAAGGCGCTACACCTGCAAATCCTGTTTCAAATTTTTCAGGAGGATGTTTAGGGTATTTTTCTGCACGGTCAACGGATGTTAAAACGGTCATAATTCCAGAATAAAGAATCTAGACAAAGGTTATTGTAATTAATTAGTTTCACTTATCTTTGTCCGCTTAAATAGAAAGCATGACTCGCTCAGAATTAATTCAAGCAATTCGAACAAAAAAATCTTTTCTATGTGTAGGTTTAGATACCGATTTAGAAAAAATTCCGCCACATTTATTGGAGACAGAAGATCCGATTTTTGAATTCAATAAAGCAATTATTGATGCTACAAAAGATTTTGCTGTTGCCTATAAACCGAATATTGCTTTTTACGAGTGTCTAGGACCAAAAGGTTGGGAATCGTTGAAAAAAACAATTGATTACATTCCGAAAGATATTCTAACGATTGCTGATGCAAAGCGTGGTGATATTGGAAATACTTCTTTGTATTATGCAAAAACTTTTTTCGATTATTTGAATTGTGATGCTGTAACAGTTGCTCCATACATGGGTGAAGATTCAGTTACACCGTTTCAAGATCATCCTGGAAAATGGGTGATATTATTGGCGTTGACTTCAAATAAAGGAGCTTTGGATTTCCAATTCATGACAGATACAAAAGGCGAAGAATTATACAAAAAAGTATTGCGTAAATCAATGAAATGGGGAAGTGCTGAAAACTTAATGTATGTTGTTGGTGCAACACGTGCGGAAGGAATTGGCGAAGTCCGAAAATTAGTTCCCGATCATTTTTTCTTGGTTCCAGGAGTTGGGGCACAAGGCGGAAGTTTGGAAGATGTCGCAAATTATGGTTGGAATGCCGATTGTGGTTTGTTAGTGAATTCTTCTCGTGCAATCATCTATGCTTCAAATGAAAAAGATTTTGCTGAAAAAGCAAACGAAGAAGCGTTTAAATTGCAACAAGAAATGGAAGCGATTCTAATTGATAAAAAGTTTATTTAACCGATTTCAGTACTGTGAAAAAAGAATTAGCAGAAGTTATTCGTTCATATCATCAAAAAGGATGGTCGCCTGCAACATCTACGAATTATTCATTTCGTTTGGAAGACGATTTAAACAAAATCTATGTTTCAAAATCTGGAATCGATAAGTCTCAATTTATGGAAAACGATTTCATAGAAGTAGATTTTGATGGAAAGCCTTATCCAGAATTCGATGGAATACGTCCATCTGCAGAGACATTGATCCACTGTAAATTGTATCAGTTATTTCCTGAAATGAGGTGTATTGTTCACAGTCATTCGATCTATTCAGTTTTACATTCAGCGGTAAATCAAGATTCTGTTTCACTTGAAGGATATGAAGTGTTAAAAGGTTTTGAAGGAATTAAAACTCATGAAGTAAAAGTGGAACTTCCCATTTTCGACAATGATCAAAATATGATTAATTTTTCGAAAATCTTGGAAGTAAATAAAGATCGATTGAGTATTCCAGCTTTCATCATGCGCAAACATGGAACATATGCCTGGGGAAGAAGTTTATTTGAAGCGAAGAGACATCTTGAAACAGCAGAATATCTATTAGAAGTAGAGTGGAAATTGCGTTAAAAAGCGCAACCCATGAAAAAGTAAAACCCTGTTCCACCTTCATTGTTAACAGCGAAATCTATACGTGTCCACACATCTTTTCTTGGGAATAATAGATAATGAATTCCTGCACCAGCAGCATATTTAATATGTTTAGAAGTGATAGTAGAAATTTCGTCATAAATCATACCTGTTGAAGCAAACACCGCACAACCAAATTTCTTAGCAAAAGATAATGGGAGCATTCTGTATTCTGTTTGAAAACTGATATAATTTCGATCTCTAAAACGTCCCAAATAATAACCGCGCATCATCATTTCACCGCCTAAAAGTGCATATTGATTGAAAGGCGCATCACCAAAAGTGAATTGTCCAACAGATTGAATCGCTAGAACATTTCGTTTTCGAATGGGATGGAAATATCTGAAATCAGTAAATACGGTACTGAAATTATTGATGCTTCCAAGTCCTTTACGGTAATTTAAAAGTGCTGTTTCCGCGAAAAGTCCGTGGCGTACATTCAATACATTGTGTCGATTGTCATACAATAATCCAAATCCAACGCCTAAATTATTAGAACCTGTATAGCCTGTTGGTTGTAAAAGTGAAACATCTGTAGTGTATGGTTTGAAATTCACGCGACTTAAACTTTGGAAATCTAACTCGATACCGACGAAAAAATCTTTCCAGACTTTTCTCAAAACGCGTTCCTTCCAGTTGAAAGAAAAAGCTTCAACGGTAGCTAATTTGTCTTTAGAAGTATTGTGACCGATTCCATAGTAGGAAAGAGGAAAACTTTGAGTTTTTAATTTACCCAAAAAGAACCAAGTGTTTTTATCTGAATGAAGAGCATGTTCAATGTATGCGCCATATTGACTTTCTGTTGTTACAAAAGCAAAGGCATTGATCTCTGATAAACGATTATTCGTGTCACCTTTTGCATAACCAACGAATACAGAACTGAGGCCAAATTCCCATTTCGTTTCGGGAGCATATGCAACAGTTGGATAAATTAAAAATTGAGGTTTAGATTTTTCAGTTGAATCTTTAGTGAATTTATTGATATACCGAACAATGAAATTTTGTTTTTTCTCTTGAGAAAAAGTCAAGGAAGAAATAAAACATAGAAAGAATGAAAATAGAATATTGGTTCTAAATTTTAGCATTTTCAAAAATACTAAATTGAATTTAAAAACTAGAATTTAAATAATTAGAGTTGAAACTTTTTTAAATTTGTTCTTTATTTTCGAATATGGCAATTTTATCAATTCCTTCAATCAATTTTGAAGAACGTAAACCGGAAGTTATTAGACAATTTTTCAATGAAAGAGGAATTTACTTTGATCAATGGGATGCATCTGTAGAGTTTTCAGACAATGCAACTCAAGAGGAAATTTTGGCAGCATATGAAAGTCAATTGTCAACTTTTATGAAAAATGGTGGATATGAAACTGCAGACGTCATTTCAATCAATCACTTAACTGAAAATTACGGAGCAATTCGAGCGAAATTTTTATCGGAGCATACACATTCGGAAGATGAGATTCGCTATTTCGTTGATGGACAAGGCTTATTTTGGTTTAATTTAGAAACAGAACCAGTTTTCAATCTATTGTGTCAAAAAGGAGATTTGATTTCAGTACCAGCAGGTGTAAAACATTGGTTTGACGCTGGAGAAAGTAATCCTTTTGTAAAAGCAATCCGAATTTTCATTGATATGAGTGGTTGGGTTCCACAATATACTGAATCTGGTGTGGAAAAGGAATTTGCAACATTTGTAGTTCCGAAATAATAACGTTTATCCCGAGAGGAACGTTCACCCCGAGAGGAACGATTCGGGAATTCGGGAGATAATAACGGATAATACGATTCTTTAAACAACCAAAAATGACATTCTCAAACATAAAATATATACTAACAGACATCGAAGGAACAACTTCTTCCATATCATTCGTTGCTGATGAATTGTTCCCGTATTTCAGAAAGAATATTCACGTTTTAAAATCTTTAAAGGATAATGAAACTGTAAAACAAGCTTACGAAGAAACGATTCTCTTGTCTCAAGAACTAGAAAACAAAACAATTTCTTCGGATGATGAAATCATTGATACGCTTTATCGATGGAGTATGGAAGATAAAAAATACACTCCGCTAAAAGCTGTACAAGGTGTTCTTTGGGAAAACGGATACAAATCTGGTGAGCTTAAAGGACATGTTTATCCCGAAGTAAAAGATCAATTGGAGAAATGGTCAAAACAAAACATTCAACTAGGAGTGTTTTCTTCAGGCTCAATTGCTGCACAAAAATTAATTTTTGGCTATTCGGTATCAGGCGATTTAACTCCTTACTTTTCCAATTATTTCGACACAAAAACAGGAACAAAAAGAGATGTTCAGACATATTCCAAAATAGCAGAAATTCTTTCTCTAAATCCAACTGAAATTTTATTCTTAAGTGATATTTACGAGGAATTAGAAGCTGCTGATCTAGCTGGATTTCAAACAATTCAATTAGTTAGGGAAGAAATAGTAAACAATTGGAAATTTCAAGTTTCTAATTTTAAAGATATTAAGATTTAAATAATAATTATGAGCGCATTTAGAACTATTTGGACAACAGAAGACAACTATGTAGAAGTTATCGATCAACGAAAATTACCGCACGAATGGGTAACAGTGAAATTGATTTCTTGTGAACAAACGGTTGGTGCAATTAAAGACATGATTGTTCGTGGTGCTCCATTAATTGGTGCAACTGCAGCATATGGTGTCTATTTGGCAACGCTTGAAATGAAAGAGAAAAATCTCGACAAAAACTTTTTAGATCAATGTTTTCAAGACTTGAGAAACTCTCGTCCAACAGCCGTAAATCTATTTTGGGCCTTAGATCGTATGAAAAAAGCCTTAGAAAATGCAGACGATTTAATTGCAACATCTTGGGAAGAAGCTGGACGAATTGTTGAAGATGATGTGGAAACGTGTCGCATGATAGGTGTACATGGTTTGCCTCTAATTGAAGAGCTTTCAAAAAAGAAAAATGGTGAAACAGTCAATATTTTGACTCATTGTAATGCCGGAATGTTAGGTTGTATCGAATGGGGAACGATTTCATCTCCAATTTATCAAGCTATTCAAAAAGGAATTAAAGTGCATGTTTGGGTGGATGAAACGCGTCCACGTCTTCAAGGTGCAAATCTAACAGCTTACGAATTAACACGACATAATGTCCCACATACGCTTATTGTTGACAATCAAGGTGGACATTTAATGCAACACGGAATGGTTGACATGTGTATTGTTGGAACGGATAGAACAACTCGTCAAGGTGATGTAGCGAATAAAATCGGTACATATTTGAAAGCACTTGCAGCTCATGATAATAACATTCCTTTTTATGTTGCCTTGCCTTCAACTACTTTAGATTGGACAATCAATGATGGATTGAAAGAAATTCCAATCGAACAACGCAATCAAGATGAAGTGAGATGGGTGGTTGGTAAAAGTAAAGAAACTGGAAAAATGGATGAAGTATTGATTTGTCCTGAAACAACTCCAGCAAGTAACTACGGTTTTGATGTAACTCCAGCAAGATTAGTTACGGCTTTGATTACTGAAAAAGGTGTTTGTGAGGCAAGTGAAAGAGGATTGTTGAGCTTGTTTCCAGGGAATTAAGAGCTTTTTAAGTTTTTAATGTCATTTTGGCATACTTTTCTTTTTGGTGCTTTTGTTGATAGGACGATTGCATGCAAAACAAAAAATCTACCTTTGGTTCTTCCATTGAAGCGATAATTTATCCAGTACTTTTATTATTGGTAATGTGGGCAATGTGGCTTGTCCAATTGGAGTTAGGTGGGTCATCTTCTTCTTTTGGCGTCAAAGGTCAGGATTGGAGTTCTTGGAAAGGAATTTTTTTAATGCCTTTATTACACGATCCACATCACATTGATCACATAGCAGGAAACTCAATTCCTACACTAGTTTTGTTAGGTTCTGTAATTTATTATTACAGATTTGTAGCATTGAAATTACTTGTGACTTCGTGGATTGGTGTTGGGTTTTTAATTATTTTATTTGGTAAACCAGGTGCTTTCCATATTGGAATGAGTGGTGTTGATTACGCACTTTTTGCTTTTGTTGCCGCTTCTGGATTATTGAGAAATTACCGTCCACTTCAAGGATTATCTCTTTTTGTTTTATTTATTTATGGAAGTTTCTTGTGGGGAATTTTTCCACTCGTTCCCCAAATGTCTTGGGAAGGTCATTTAGGTGGATTGTTAATTGGTTTGACATTCGCAATATATTACCGAAAAGAAGGTCCACAACGTCCAAAATTACGTTATGAAATTGAAAAGGAATTAGGTATCGATCCTCCAGATTTAGAAGGAATGTGGATTAGAAGACAAGAAGAAATTGAACGTCAACGTTTGGAAAGGGAAATGCTCGAAAATCAAAGTTTTAATACTGAAAATCAACAGCAAATAATTTATCATGTCAAACCCAAAAATGATGAGAACAAAAATTAAGGAGGATTAATTTTTTAAAAAATAAAAAAAACTAATTGGGATTCAATTTTTTATGCTTTCTTTGAATAGAAAAATTAAATAAACTATATATGAACTCAGAAACATTTTACACATTAATTCCGGTTGAAACAAGTACATTAATTAAACCTGGAGATGACCCTAATGTTCCAGAAAAATGTAGTGCGATATTTTCATTAAAGCAAAATAAATTGACAGTTTATGCAACAATTTTAATACCTGATGATACTACAATTTCTATCGTTACCTTAAAACAATTTTATTCGAAAGATGTCGGATTGCAATTTTATTTTGTCTATAGTGTTTCAAATCCTAAATTTATACAAAAAAACTATGTGTCATGTAAATTTAATGCATTACCTAAAGACGCTTCCGGAAACCAAATTCCTTTAAGTAATTTAAAATCAATTTTACAATTAATTCAAGATACTGATCCTAAAACATCTCGTGGAACAACTACTCCAATTACTCACAATACAGATGTTTAATGCCATTTATCGATGTAAAAAGCTTAACAAAAGTGTTTCTTTTTGGAGCACTTTTTTTTATATGTACGTTTGGTTTTACGCAAAATTCAATTGAAAAAAAGCAGAATAAGAACACTGACCCGGAATTATTAATCAATTACGCAAGTTCATTAAATGAATTAGCATCATCAAAATCATATTTAAAATCACTTAGACTTGTTGAGTCCAAAAATTGGGATTCAGTGATCATTGAAACGAATAAAGCACTTTTAGTTGAGAAAAATCAAGTATTAAAAGATGTATTAAACTATTATAGAGCTGATGCTTTTATCCAAATTCAATTGTATTATCAAGCTGAAAAATGTCTTATAAAAATACCAAGCTCTTTCAAATATTACTTTAATGTGGAAATTTGTTTAGCTGAAATTTGTATCCATAGAGAACAATTCAAAGAAGCTATTCGAAGATTTAATAAAGTGGATGTTAAAAATTTTTTTCAGAAAAAAAACATCTCACTTACTTCTTATTATCACAATGTTGGGAATTGTCATTTTCACTTACAACAATATAACGAAGCTGAAGAATATATTAAAAAAACAATATCACTTTTGGGAAGTGACTCTGCTTTGTATGTGGATGAATATACTGAACTAGCAAATATTTACTACGATCAATACATCGACGATAAAGCGATTTTTTATTTTACAAAAGCCTACAATCTCGCAAAAAAATATGGCGATTTTAAATTAAAAGAGTCCACAGCAGGAAACATGGCTGTTGTGGAAGAAAATCGAAAAAACGCAAATCTTGCTTTGAAATACAGAAAAGAATTTGAGGCTTGGCACGATTCATTGAACGATCAAAATCAAATTTATGAAGTAGCTCAAGTGGAGAAAAAACATGCTGTAGATGAAAAACAACGACAGGTAAAATTGTTAAAAACAGAAAATGCGCTGAAGGAAACTCAACGTAAAATGTATTTTTATATCGTTCTTTTTCTTGCGTTAATTCTAAGTCTAGGAATCTATTTTTACAGACTGAATGTCAAACGTTCCAAAATTATCTTCAAGCAAAAAAAGGAATTGGATATTTTAAATGCATCCAAAGATAAATTGTTCTCAATTGTCAGTCATGATTTGCGTTCTTCTGTACAAGCATTGCAAATAAGTAACACGAGTTTAAAATACAACCTGAAAGCTTATGAGGAACAATTCTCCGATCAAGAATTAAACAAGCAAATCGAAAACAACAGTATTTTGGTTTCAAACACCTACAATATTCTCGATAATTTATTGAATTGGGTAATGCTTCAAAATGAAGGCGGTTATTTCCATCAAGAAAGTCAACCTTTGAAAGTGGTCATTGATCAAGTTGCATATAATTTCCAAGGGCTCTTAAATCAAAACGAAATTACCTTTGAAAACAATCTTCCGCGTTCAGTAAAAGTTTTTATAGATAAAGAATCGATGAAAATAGTTTTTAGAAATTTCATGGACAATTGCATCAAATTTTCGGATCCAAAATCCAAAATCACTGTTTCTTTAAAAGAAGAAAATGAAAATGAGGTAACAATAATTTGGGAAGATACAGGAAAAGGTATGAACGAAGAAACGCGCCTCAAATTAATTAGCAATTCTATTCAACTAATGACGAAAGAACACGAAGATAAAATTGGTTCAGGATTAGGAATGCGTTTGTGTAAATCAATGATTGAAAAAAACGGTGGATTTTTAAATATTGAAAGCGAAATAGGTGTTGGTACGAAAATGATGATTACTTTTCAGAAAAATTCACATTCCTAAAACTTAAAAATTTAACTTGTTAACCCTAAAATTAAAGTAGAAAAGTTAAAATTTGAAACGATAAAGTATGGAAAAAATTCACGTGTTAATTGTTGAAGACACTCCGCAAGAAAGTGATTCATTGATTCGTGTTTTAGAAGAACATCAATTTCATATCGTTGGAGTTGGACGTTCACATCAAGAAGCGCTAAAGTTGTTAATGAACAACAAAGTAGATGTCATGGTTGTCGATATTTATTTAAACGGTGTTCCCGAAGGAATTACTTTCGCTGAAACAATTAGTCAAATTCCAGATTTAGCGCGACCATTTGTTTTCCTAACAGGTACTTCAGATAGACAAACATTTGAACGTGCTAAGTTGACAAAACCATATAGTTTTCTATTAAAGCCGTTTAATCCGCTCGAAGTAATTTATGCACTTGAAGTAGCAATTGAGAAATTTTACGATCAACAAGATGTATTTCAACAAGACGATATCGAATCGGAAGCGGGAAGTGTACATTCTTCAGTCTTAAGTAATGATTGTTTTTTCATTAAAAAGAAAGATGTATTGAAGAAAGTTCCGATTTCAACAATTGTAAACATTGAAGTGGAAGATCGTTATTGTACAATTCATAGTTTAACTGAAAAATTTGTGATACAAATTTCAATGACTAAAATATTAGAAATGTTAGACTCCTCAGTTTTTGTTCGTACACATAGAAGTCATATTGTCAATGTTGATCAAATTGTGGAAGTACAACTTAGCGATTCTTTATTACTAATGGAAAATAAACAATTGGTTCCAATCGGTGAAAAATACCGTGAAATAATTCAACAATTAAGAATTATTAAATAGAAATTTACTAAAACGATAAATTAAACAGTGCTTTTTCGTTGAGCTAACTGTTAAAATTTCCCCATTCACGACATAAAACATACCTTTCACATCATTTTTGTTGTGTAAAGTTCATCTTTCATTACTTTTGAAGTAGAAATAAATTTTCGTAAAAATAATATTTGGTTACAAAGAGTTAATAGCGCAAAAGTTAACTCCCAAACAAAAAAGGCAATTCAGTAGTTCATTACCGAATTGCCTTTTTTAGTTTCTATAATTATTTTATCCCCTGTTCTTTTTTTACAACAGAATTTTTGGCTCTCACAACCAAATTAGACTGGTTGATGTCATTTTAAAATTTTCAGAGAATTTCAACTAGTACATTCGTTCTGTAAATAATAATAGCCCTTTAAAGTTTCATTAATCAACTCAACATAGGAAGCGATTCTACCAATAGTTTATCTAAAGGTAGAGTTGCTTTTTTTATTTTACACTGTTTTGATGAGATATCTCAGTAATTGAAAAATGTTATGGTAAACGTTTTCCTAAAATTCGTGCACTTAGTTCTGGATAGCGAATAAATGCTGTAATCCAAACAATTGCAGCGAAGACAATACCAAAGATAATATTGTTGTCGTGTTCCAAATGTGTCGCAATCACACCTCCGAAATATGAAGCCAAAAGTAAAGTGCCAATGACTCCGGTTTTTGGAAATAAAAACAACAAAGCACAAATAATTTCAACTATTCCCAACATCAAAGGTTCTTTTCCATTTAATCCCATTGCTTCGAACATTCCATCTTTATCTTCAACCAATCCTAATTTCATGGGTGCGCTCACACCAGCTAAAAATATTACAATTAAAATGGATAAAATCCAACCAATTATTTTTCTCGTTTTTGCCTTCATAATTTAAAAGTTTAATTTTTCAATACGTTGAAAGGCAATACAATGTTTCAATTTACTTCTGGGCGAAATTGCATTTTCATACTTCCAATTCCTTGACTCAATAAATTCCAATCATCAATTCCCAATTCTATGGAAACAAAACCACACGTTTGTAAATGAATGTAGTCATCACATAAATAACTTGCTAATTGACTAATGCCATCGTTATGTCCAACAACTAAAATGTTTTTCTCTTTACCAAAGTGTGAGATTTCTTGAATCATTTCCATAGAAGTACATAGATATAGATTCTTAGAAAAATGAGTAAGTTCTTTGTTTAAGTTGCACAATTCATGTGTTTGAAGCGTTCGTTTTGCTTTCGAACAGAGTACTTGGTCAATATGAATCGATTCATTTGAAAGAAAAACTTTCATTTCTGCACATTGCTTGATACCTTTTGGCAAAAGTTCGCGATCAAAATCTTTTCCAGTAGGAGAGAGCTGATTGGTTTTCGCGTGACGTAATAAATGAAGTGTTAACATGCGTTTTTTTGTACTAAAATAGTAAAATTTAGTCCGTTTAAAACAGTGACTAACCGATTGTCATTAATCAAATAGTTACATTTGTATTCCAGATACTTTAGTAATCAAATCATTTACATGAATAGCGTAGAAATCCGACAATTGAATCATCAATTCGATAAACAAAACAAAATACTTCACGATCTTTCAATTTCTGTCCCTAAAGGTTCGATTTATGGATTCTTAGGACCGAATGGTGCTGGAAAAACAACAACTCTTCGATTGGTTTTGGGATTGTTGAAACGTCAAAACGGTTCTATTAAAGTGTTTGAAAAGGAAATGTCTTCCAATCGAATCAATAATTTAAAGAACATTGGGTCATTAATTGAAATGCCCTCACTTTACGGACATTTAAACGCTAGAGAAAACCTAGAGATTTACCGTAAGCTTTACAATCTCAGTAAAGAACGTGTGCAAGAAGTTTTGGAGATTGTTGACTTAGCTAAAACTGGCAAAAAGAAAGTAAAAGGATTTTCCCTAGGAATGAAACAACGTTTATCCATTGCGATTGCCTTGTTACATTCTCCAGAATTGTTGATTTTAGATGAACCAACGAATGGATTAGATCCAAACGGAATCATCGAAATGCGCAATTTGTTGAAGAAATTGAACGAAGAAAATGGTACAACTATTCTGATTTCAAGTCATTTATTGCCTGAAATTGAGAAAATCGCTTCTCATGTGGGAATCATACACCACGGAAAAATGTTGTTCGAAGGAACGATGAACGACCTGCAAGAAATGAAAAATGTACCTGTTGGAATTACGTTTCATGTTTCAGATTTGGAAAAAACAAAATCACTTTTCGCACAAAATTCATGGTCTTTTGAACAAGAAAAAGAGTTTTTCGCTACAGCTTTCGAATCAAATGAATTGGTTGCAAAGCAAGTGAAAACACTCGTTGAAAATGGAATCTCAGTTTATTCATGTGTTCCAAAAATCAATGATTTAGAGCAAATTTTCCTAGACATTACACAAGATTAATTATCCAATATTTTATACTTCAATATCTATAATCATGAATTTCTTCAGCGTTTTACAAATCGAATTACTCAAAACAAAACGAACAGCTTCTTTTTGGATTGGTGTAATCATGGGTGCAATTTTCCCTATTGCAGCTCTATTGTTTCGTGCAAATTATGTCAATCAAGTGATTGGTCAATTTATGGGAAAGAACTTTTGGTATGTACATTTCGAACAAGCATTAAAAAATCAAACAGTTTTTTTGATTCCTATGTTTGCTATAATTGCATGTACTTTGATGGTACAAGTGGAAGTAAAAAACAATGCTTGGAAACAAGTTTTCACAACTCCAGTGAGTTACTTGACTATTTACTTTAGTAAGTTCATTGTTATTCTCTTAATGATTTTAGTTTACTTTATTTCATTTACGATTAGTATGATTGCGACTGGATATATCTTAAGTATGGTGGACCCAGATTTCGGTGCATTTAAGACAAATCCAGATTACTTAAATATCATTTGGCAAGTTGGACGAATCATGTTTTATCTCTTACCAATTTTGTCCATTCATTTTTGGTTGAGTTTGCGTTTTAAAAATCCGTTTATGAGTATTGGAACTGGTTTGGCTATGTTGATTTTATGTATTTTCCTTGCAGCTGGGAAATGGGATCATACGGATGCTGTTCCTTATACATATACTTTTTGGGCAGGTTTTCATCAAAAATATACAGAAGGAAATATTCCTTTTCTTGAAAAAACAGCTTTTTACTGCACATTGTGGTTTATCGGAATTCAAGTTGCAAGTATTTTTGACTTCTTGAGAAGAAAAGAACGCGCTTAAACAAAATTTAAAAGGTAAAATTGAAAATGGTCAAAGCTTTTATTAATATCAACTTTCTAATTCTAGCGATTTTTAGTTTAAGTGTTGTTTCATCTTGCACAGAACCCGATGATGTAGCATTGAAAGTAATGGACGGATTTTTTAGACATGTTTTAAAAAATAAAGATCAACAAGCTGCAGAATTAGTTGATACTAAAGCAAAATTTTACAAGAAAAGATTTTTGATTATTAATCAAATTCAAACGGATTCGTTGTATGGTCAAATGAAAGCTAAAAAGAATTTTGGTTTTTTTTCTAGACAAGTTCAGACGACTTCAAATTTCTTTGTTACAACTGTTGAAACAAATTATGATGTGTATTATGATTCTGTTCATGTTAGTTATCAAGTAAAACTAATTGATAGAGGAGATGGGTTTAAAATTTTTAGACTTAGGAAAATGCGTGTTTCAAAAAATATGCGAATTTAAAAAGGTTTAAATTTGTTTTAATAACTTTTCAAATAGTAACACTTAAAAATTTCCAACGCGGTAAAAAGTTTAACAATTTAAAAATGATTTAAATCGCGAGTCGTCTGTGGAAGTGAAGCGATCAAAAATTGGCGATGGGTAGATTTTTTTTTGAAAGTGCTTGAATTTCGAATCCCGATTCGTTTCTTTCAAATAAAAAATCACACAGAGCCAGTTTTAGCAAACGGCTTCAGACGACAACAGATTTCATATCAAAAGCTTAGCTTTTTCTCTTTTTAATCTCTTAAAAAGTAAAAGATTAAAAAACTTTTTTGAAATAAATAAATTATCACCAACCTTTTTAAAGTATCTTGCGTTTAGGTTTTAGAAATTCAATTTTACGAACTCGATATACGTGCAGATAACACCCGAAATATTAAAAGCAAGTTTGAAAAATGACCGTGTAGCCCAAAAAGGACTCTACGAATTTTGCTACATGCAATACATTCGTCTGTGTATGCGCTATCACCACAATCACGAAGATGCGCGTTTTGCACTAAACAACGGCTTTATGAAAATCTTAAAAGGATTGGAAACAGTTGAATGGACAAACTTGAATTTTAATGCTTGGTCGAAAAGAATCATGGTGAATTCCTTAATCGATGAATACCGAAAAAATAAAAATCATTCAGAAACAATTGTCGCGAAGGAAACGGACCGAGAATTGGAATACCATAGTGAAGCCGCTACAAACGCAGGAGAAGGTTCTCTTACATATCAAGAAATCCTCGACTTATTGAAGACAATACCTCCGATTTCAGCTCATGTATTCACACTTTATGTGATTGATGGATACAATCATGCTGAGATTGGAGAACTGTTGGAAATCTCTGACGGAACCTCCAAATGGCATTTAAGTACAGCACGTAAATTGTTACGTGAACGTCTTGCCCTGATGGAAAATAGAAACGAAAAAAGATTTGTAATATGAATTTTGCAGATAAAAATAGTACAGATCAAGAGTTGGACAATTTGTTCCGTCGTGTACATGCGAACGAATTACCACCACCTCCATTCAACAATGATTTCTTCAGTGAAATAGAAAGTCTTTTGCCTCCAGTTGAGAAAAAACGAAAAGGTATCATCTTCTGGTGGACTATCCCAGCTGCAGCAATATTAATTGGTTTATTCTTCGGATTTGATTTTGGAAATCAAGTTTCTTTCAACTTTAATACTCCAAAAATTCAAGCAACAACTGTAACTAAAAACGAAACATCAATGAATGAAACAAATCAGCCAAAAGTTGAATTGATTTCAGATCAAACTCAAGGAAACAACACAAAAACAAGTGTTAAAAACGATAAAAAGACAAGACGTGAATCACCATTTAAAAAAACTCCATTTGATGGTTTCTCAAAAGATGAAGCAGCTTGCAAAGGATTACAATTTGGAAGAGATAATTACACAAGTACAAGATCAAATCTATCGGTTGATCCATTAAAAGCGAAAAGTTTGTTGGATGAGAAAGTAATCATTCAATCAATCCCACTTACAGAGCTTGATAAAAATTATGGAACAGATTATTTTGTTCAATTCGGTTTGTTAATTGGACAATCCCCTCGAAAAGACGTTAGCGGGAATTCAGATCTTTTACTTGGTTTTTCAGCAGGAGCAGGAATGAAACGCTATGTGAAAAATATAGGAATTGAATTTGGTGTAAATTACCGTTTTGAACATTTAAACAATGCTATTTGGAACGACCAAGTGAACATCGAAGACCCAAGTACAGGAGTTGTGAATACTTACGAAAGACAAATTGATATTCAAGCAATTCATTCTGTAGAATTCCCTTTAGTTTTTTCATTTGAGAACCCAAGAAATTCTTTTGGTTTTATTGTTTCACCTGGTATTCAATTGGTATTCAATGGTGACGAATATTTAATGATAAATCAAGAGAAACAAAGATCAAGAAAAAGCTTTAATCCGAATGAAACATCAAGTTCACTTACAATGGAAATGGGACTACAGTATTCATATAATATCAATGAGCATTTTTCCATCGTATCAACATTGAGAACAGATATTTTACGACCATTCAATCAAGAAAATTATTCTGGTGTGAATACCTTACTTCCAATTAATGGTCAAGTTGGCTTGCGTTATCGTTTTTAAAAGCCTTAATTTTAGATAATAATTGATTTTGTTTCTTCCATTTAGAAAGTCTATATTTGCACAAAACTATGCAAATGAAATCGATATTAACGTTATTATCTACTACAGCTGTCTTGTCTTTGTCAGCACAAATTACTTTAAATGATACTCATTTTCCAGGAGCAAATGAGCAGTATATTTTCAGTGCTACAAATGATTCAATTGATTTTTCACAAACTGGAGCGAATCAAGTTTGGAATTATGGAAGTTTAACTTCTAATTCACAAGATACAACAATCACAAAAGGAATGAGTATGGCAAGTGGCTTGTCTAGTTTGTTATTTGGAACATTCGCAGCAACGTCTTACAAAGCAACGTATTTCGGGACAATGGTTGATTTTCCAATTTCATCTTTTACGTCATTCTTACCTGTAACAATTGACGATGTTTCTTTATTTACAAGAAAAACTACTTCTCAAATTAATTCAGTTGGATACGAAATCGTTTTCAGTGGTCAAGGAGTTCCAGTAAAATCTGATACGATTGAAACACGATATGAATTGCCATTGAATTATGCTGATGCTTATACTTCAAGCGGATATACTTACTTGGATTTAAACCCAATTCAAGATGCGCAATGGATTCAACGTCGTCAACGTTCTTCTGAAGTGGATGGATGGGGAACTTTAACAACTCCATTTGGAACATTTAATGTGTTGAGAATCGAGCATACAATCGTTGAAAATGATTCATTTTACATTAGTGTTGCAGGTTTTGGCACATGGATTCCAGTTCCAACGATTACATCACATGAATACGAATGGAGATCTACTTCAGACAAAGAAGCAATCATGCGTGTACGTACAAATGAAATTTTAGGTAACGAAGTTGTAACATCTCAAGAATACCGTGATAATCCAATTGTTGGTCTAAATGAAGATGTATCATTTGTTGTTTCAATGATGAATCCAGTTACTGAAAATTTAACTGTTTCTTTAAATGAAGGTGTTTCAGCTTATGCAATCGTTTCAGAAAATGGAGTGATTTATTCTAGAAATGCTGTTGAGAACAATTCAATCAATGAAAATGTTTCTCAATTAACAGCAGGAACATATTTCTTGGTATTGCAAACTGAAAAAGGAATTACAACGAAAAAGTTTATTAAACTTTAATCGAAAAAAATAGCAAGTCGACTGTCGCTGTCCCTTTTGGGAGAGAGGAAAGTCCGGGCAGTAAAGAGCAATCGTGCTTCCTAACAGGAAGGATTTCCCACTTTGTGGGAGGTACAGAAAGTGCAGCAGAAAATAAACAACCATCTGGAACGTAGTGAAGGATGGAAATGGTGAAAAGGTGCGGTAAGAGCGCACCGTACCAGTGGTGACACTTGGTAGCTAGGTAAACCTCACGAGCTGAAAGATCATGTAAACCAAATGTATAGGGCTGCTCGTCCTATCTCATGAAAATGAGACATTTGGAGGGTAGATCGATGGATCCTATGAGTGATTGTAGGACTAGATAAATGACAGTCAGTTTCAATTTATTGGAATATACAGAACCCGGCTTATGACTTGTAAAAACTAAAAAAACCGTCAGGAATTCTTGACGGTTTTTGATTTTATAAAGTTTTGAGATTATTTACGAAGCGATTTTTAAATAATTTTTAAAATTCTCTTTTTTCCCTACAAGTAATGAACTGTATTTCACTCCGTCGTATCGATAAGTGATTTTACATAATGATAATCCGAAAAAAGGAATTGATTTCGCACTTTTAACCCATGTTAATTTTACAGGACGTGAAATTAAATTTGGATGTGAAACAAAAATCAAATCTTGTTTTAAAGAGGCTGTTGCTAATCGATTGTAAAAATGTCTACACGTCAAGAAAATCATTGAAACCAGAGCCGATGCAATTCCAATTGTAGGGAATCGTGGTTGAAATCCAGTTGTGAAGTAAATGATTAAAAGTGTAAAAATAGACAATACAATTCCAACTATTAAAATAGCTCTTCTAGTGTCTTTGGTCTCACTAATTCTAATACAATCAGAATTTAGAGAGTAGTTTTTGGTCTTATTCATATTATTAGTATGATTGTAGCGTAACGCAAATTTAACAATCTTACTTAATTATTAACAACTTAATGAATATTTATTGCAATAATTTGTTTGTTTGGCGGGATTTGTTTAAAGCATGGTAGTTGTTGTCGATTTTTTGAAATTTCAAAACACTTCTTTTTGACGAATTTCAGAAACAAATTCACATATTGTTGATTTCTACTATACTTAGGATTCACCACCCAACATGTTTGTGTGAAATAATTTCTCTTTTCAACCAAGTAGTAATAACAGTTGTTTTTTGCGTGTTCAATATGCCACGATAAAGGCTCTAAATTTTGCTTGTAGTTAACACTCGCTTTTTTATCAAAAATAAATTGAGTCTTTTGCGATTTCTTTAACCTGTAAAGCTGTTCATCGCTTAACTCTTCTTCATTGAAAAGCGGTTTTTTCCCTTCATTGTTTATTGACCAATTTGAAAAGTTAAATGATGTGCAGTTTTTAGTACTATCTTTCTGAACTGATAAAACCAAAGGATTGTGACAAATTGGAAGCCACAAATGATGCTGATTCGCAAATTGTTTCGGTAAATCAGCAAATAATTCGTTGTCTAATTCGTTCGTCTTTAGATTTTTAATCAGTTTTTTAACAGAATCTGTCTGTACAAACAACACATCAATTTTTCCATCGTATGGATGTTCAACTATTTCAGATTTGATTTCTGACCATTTTGCGAAATGAACAATAACCTTGATTTTATTCGCTTTTTCAAATTGCTTGATCCATTTTTTGTCCTCTTTCACGAAAACATCAAAATAAACATGTAGTTTCTTTGTTTTATCTTTTTGAGCTTCTTTAACCAAACAAGAGTTCAATCCGAAAAAACTCAGAGTAAGCAAGAAAAGTAAAGCGCATAAAAATTTCATGCTCAAATGTAAGAATTCTTTCAGAATCATTTCATCGAAAAAGCAAAGCTTAAAACATTATTGAGTATTCTCTTATTTACCACTAATTACATTTTGAAAAAAGGATTTAATTTCTACGATGAAAGGCCCTTATGTAGTTTTTGTTAGTAAATAAGTAAATGAAACGTGGGAAAAAGTGCTGTTTGACGACACTTTGTC
>JBKDZA010000167.1:0-2914 GCA_046308455.1 Fluviicola sp. | reverse complement strand
GTAATATGCTTTCGCATCACCAATAATTACTCGATGATAAGGAGAATCCCACGATTTATTTGAGAACAACAATAAAGTTAGAAGCGAAAAAAGCGCTAGAAAAAACCAATTCTTTCTAAAGAAATTCCGCATTCCGATTTTACTTCGAGTTGATTTGTTTTAAACGCTCATATAAAATCATTCCAGCAGCAACACCAACGTTTAAAGAAGAAATTGGACCATTCATTGGAACAGACAAACGTGCATCAGACATTTTCAATAAGTCGTGCGAAATTCCATCTTCTTCAGATCCCATGATGATAGCAGTTGAACCAAAAAACGCATAATTATCAACGCTGATTTTAGATTTTTCAGTACATGATACGATTTGGAAGCCAGACTGTTGTAAGTAGAATAAGCTGTTTTTCAATAAATCCGTTTTACAAACAGGAATTGCATTCAAAGCTCCTGCAGAAGTTTTGATTGCATCAGATGATACAAGCGCACTTCCTTTTGATAGGATCAAAATCGCATCAACTCCCATACATGCTGCAGTACGAGCAATTCCACCAAAATTACGAACATCAGTAATTCGATCTAAAACCAAAATACACGGTTCTTTTCCTTCAGCCAACCATCCGTCGCACAATTCCTCAATATTCTTGTATTCAATTGGAGAAATAAATGCGATTACACCTTGGTGATTGTTGATCGTAATTTTATTCAATTTTTCAACGGGAACGAATTGTAATTGATATTCTTTTCCAGTTAAAACAGTACGTAATTCTTCGAATAAATCTTTGTCGATTCCTTTTTGAATCAAAATTTTATTGATTTCAATATCGTTTTTGATAGCTTCGATTACCGCACGAATTCCATAGATGACATCATCTGGATCTTGTTTCGGTTTACGTTCATAACGATTTTGACTTCCAGCTTCTTGGAAATCACTGTCTTTTTTGCGAAAATCATTTTCGCGGCGTTCGTCTCTTTTATTATACATTGAATGTGATGTCTATTTCTATATTTTCATTAATTGATTTGGCAACAGGACACGTTTTTCCAGCACGAATAATTTTTTCAGCTTTTTTTTCGTCCCAATCGTTTCCTGTTAAATCCATTGTAATTTCAATTTTTGAAATTCTACGTGGATTTGATTCCATGACTTTCGTAACACTTGCTTCACCATGAGTGAATGGATAACCATGATCTTCACAAAACATCGCAACAATTGAAAGGAAACAAGATGCATAAGCAGTTGCAACTAAATCTGTTGGCGAGAATTTCTCACCTTTTCCTCGATTATCAACAGGTGCATCGGTGTAAATTACAGTTCCAGAAGCAGTGTGTGTACATTCTGTGCGTAAATCCCCTAAATATTTAACTGTTGCAGTTGCCATTGTATTGTCTTTTTTACAAAGTTAGCATTTTAGCTAGGAAAGTTATGGAACAAAAAGAAATTGTTTTTTAATTTTGATGGAAAGCTTATCGAGTATTCTATTTTAACTAAGTTGTATGGAAATCCGTGAATTAAACTCACTTTCACTTATTTTAGATCAAATTGAAGTGATTCGGGAATTGTATCCTGATTTGACTTTAGAATATTATTCGGAGATGTTGGAAAATATTCTTCCAAATAATTATTTCCAAATTGGAGTTTTTGAGAACAATGAATGCATTGCAATTTCTGGATATTGGTTGGGAACAAAATTGTGGTGTGGTAAATATTTAGAACTGGATAACGTTGTTGTGAAAAGTTCTAAACGTGGAAGTGGTGCAGGAAAACTCATTCAAGAATATTTAGAAGAAAAGGCTAAGAAAAGTAAATGTAATATTATGGTTTTGGATGCCTATGTAAATAATTACAAAGCACATCGATTTTACTACAACCAAGGTTATGCGCCAAAGGGATTTCATTTTATTAAAATGTTACCAGAAGGTAAGATTAGCTAAAACAAAAGAGTATATTTAGACAAAATATTCTAGAATGGATAATTTAAAATTGATATGTCTGTTAATCTTTTCGATTTCACCTATTTTCATTTATTCCATTTTTCGATTTAAAACGAGTTTAGAATTATTAAAAGACATTCGAATTGAACGAATCCTTCATTATTTCGTGGTTTCAGCCTTTGGTTTCGTTCTATTTCATTTTGAAAATAAGCTAAAAATTCGGGTTAAATTTCCTGAAATTCTTGAAGCTCTTATTTTCTTTTTCACACTTTTCTATGCTGCTTTTTTTGCTATTGCAACCAATAATGAAGCTGACATTGAAATCGATAAAATTTCCAATTCGAATCGCCCTTTGGTTAAAAATACTGTTAACATTAAAGAATATAGAATTGTTGCGTACTTAAGCTTAGTTCTTTCTTTAGGGATTTCATTTACACTTGGAATCCATTATTTCTTGTGTGTTTTTGGATTGTCACTAATTTATTTTCTATACTCATGCAAGCCTTTTCGCTTTAAAAAACATGTTCTTTTCGCTAAATTTTTAATTGGTGTTAATACTTTTTTATGTGCCGTAACTGGTTTTGAAAGTGCTGGTGGTTCATATCAAGATTTTCCAATATTCTGGAGTTTTTTCATTTTAGTTCCAGTCGCACTTTTAGCAAATTTCATTGATTTAAAAGATGTTGAAGGTGATGGTAAAAACGGAATACAAACGATTCCAGTACTTTTCGGAATTAAAGCTACACTACAATTTTTGAGTTTCATTATTTTCATCTGTTACTTGTTTGTCTTTTTTTACTTTGAAATCATTTGGTTTTCAGTTATATTAATTCCCCTTGCTACAATTCATTTGTATTTATTGTGGCGAAAGCCATACAAAGAAAAACCACTCTTTTATTTACATAACTTCTTGTTTTTAGGCTTAATAGTTTTATTTTTACTTGCCCAAACTATCGGAAAATAACGCTGTTAACTTTTATTC
>JBKDZA010000166.1:0-37360 GCA_046308455.1 Fluviicola sp. | reverse complement strand
CTTTTAGTAATATCCTAGAAACATCAGATGGACGTATTTGGGTACAAAATTTTTCCGGACAATTTTTCTTCACAAAAAACGACTCTTTGATTTATAAACCAGAAATTTCAGTCTATAAAAATTTCATGGTTGCAAGTGTTATTAAAGGGAAAACACTTGTTGTTTTTACTCCAAAAGGGCTTAGATTATTCAATACCGAAACAAATAAACACAAAGATGTTTTTTTGAATGACAAAGGACTTCGTTCAGCAGTGATTTCTTCCAATAAATCTTACTCTTTATTCAGTCCAAAATCAAGCTATTTTTATGAAATTGATGAAAATGGAATTTTAAAAAAGAAAAAATCAACGGCTATCTTTAATAATCATTTATTTTACCTTTATTTCAACAATAAGCATATTCTTGCTTCCAAAATTAATGATTCGCTTTGTTTTGATTCAAAAAGATTTTTATTAAAAAATAAGTTAAAGAAAAGTATTATTCAAAACATAGCTTATTTATCAAATAACGAAATAGGTGTTTTAACCACTAGTGGTTTTATTCTGGTAAATAATCAACAAAAAGAATCAAAGCTTTATTTCCCTGAATTTTCATGTTCTAAAGCTATACGTGATAATGAAGGAAATCTTTGGGTAGGAACTATTAATGATGGGGTTCTTTTTATTCCACAAATCTCTACAATTCAATATCTTGAACAAAAAAACATAACATCTTTATTTGTCAATGAAAAACAGAAAAAATGTTTAATTGGAAAAAAAAACAATGAGATTTATACATTCGATTTACGAACCAAAAAACTAGAATTACTTTTAAAAAAAACAGTTAATCATGAAATAAAATGTTTGTTTCAAAATCCTTACTCAGATGAGTTAATTTATTGTTCCGAATTCGTGTATCATTTAGATGCAAAAAGAAAAGTAAAAGAACGATTGTTGGTTTCAGCAAATCATATTAGTTTATTAGATAGAGAACATTACTTGTTGTCAGAAAGTAACACTTTAACAATTTACCCCATTCAAAAAAATGATCCATGGTTGCGATGGAAAACTGATAAACGTGAGCCCAATGGAAAAAGATTTAATTTAATTGGTGGGAATAAACGATTTTACAAAGCATTTTTTTTTAAAAACAAAATCGTTGCTCATTCAGCTGATGGTTTATGGGAATTTACTCCTTTCGGAGAAAAAAAAATAGTGTATGAAGGAAAGGCATTAGATGTTTTAACGATTGAGAAATCAATTCAAGGACTATTAATCTTGACAGCTGATAAAGGTGTGTTGCTTTATGATGGAAATCAATTGAAAAGTTTTATAAAACTCAATCAATTTCAAGATGAAAAATTATACCGAATAAAAGCGTCCAAAAAAAATGTTTTTATCGTAACATATTCAGGAATAGAGGTGTTTGATTTTAAAGGAAATAAACAGTACGATGTCTTAAGATCAGATGGTTTTCCTGGTATTGATGTAATTGAGTTTGATGTTTTAGAAAATACCGTTTACACTGCAAATGTCATTGGATTTATACCAATTGAGTTCTCTAAAAAATTAGTTAATTCAAAAAAATCTAATTTAGTTTTAAATGCTTTTTTTATAAATCAAAAAAACTATGAATTCAAACAAAATAGTCGCTTGAATACAAATGAAAATTCACTTCAATTTTCTTTTTCAATTCTAGATTATAAAGCTGAAAACAGCTCTCAAATTCTTTATTCAATAAATAACAAAGACTGGGTTTTACTAAAAGGTAGAGATTTGAATTTAAATGAATTGCAATACGGTATATACCACATTCGTGTTAAAGCCAAGAATATGAGAGGTCAATTTTCAAATCAACTGGTTTTTGACTTTGAAATAGATACTCCATTCTATAAAGAGTTATGGTTTATATTATTAGCTATTTTAACCTCTCTTTTCGGAATTGGATTCATTGTTTGGTTCCGTTTTAAAGAAATTCGATCTAAAAACAGAATCCTTCAAGAGAAAATAAAGATTGAAAAAGAATTATACAAAAGCACTCTTTCTAGTATAAAAGCACAAATGAATCCTCATTTTCTTTTCAATGCACTAAACACAATTCAATCCTTTATTTATACAAATGATCGAAAAACGGCAAGTTCTTATTTGGTTAGTTTTAGTGAGTTAACTCGAATGATTTTAGATATGAGTAATAGAGAATTGGTTTCTCTTTCCGAAGAAATTACAGCCTTAAACCTTTATTTAAAACTGGAAAAAATGCGCTTTGAAGATGATTTTAGCTATGTAATGAATACTGAAAATCTTCCACATCAGAATTTCCAAATTCCAAGTATGCTGATTCAACCTTATGTTGAAAATGCTATCAAACATGGTTTACTACATAAGAAAGGTGAACGGAAACTTGAGATCAGATTTGAGTACATTCAATCAATTCTAAATGTACAAATTGAAGACAATGGAATTGGAATTGAAGCATCACAGAAATTGAATAAATCTAAAAATCAAAAACATGAGAGCTTTTCCACACATGCAAATCAAAAACGCTTTGAAATTTTAAATCAAATGAACCAACAACATATTGGGGTTGAAATTATAACAATAAAGAATGAAGACAATTCTGTTAAAGGAACATTGGTTTCACTATCAATACCTGTAAATTAATCTAAATTTAATTTTATTAAACTGGGAAGTGGGTTTTGTGAATCAACAAATTAGAATTAAATACTAGAATGTATATTTGAGTAATGAAAGCAATTATAATTGATGACGAGAAACGTGCTCGAATTTTACTAAAAGCAATGCTTGAAGATCATTGCCCTGAAGTAACAGTTTTGAATGAATGTGCAGATTTGTTATCTGGTGTACAGGCAATTAAAAGAATTAAACCAGAATTAGTTTTTCTTGATATTGAAATGCCTGAAAATTCTGGTTTAGAACTTTTAGATCATTTTAAAGATGCTGACATTGATTTTTCTGTCATATTTGTTACCGCGTATAACGAATACGCAATTCAAGCCTTTAAACTCTCAGCAGTCGATTATATTCTAAAACCAATCAACCCTGAAAGTCTAATTCAAGCCGTTCAACAACATCAAAAAATTGTTTCTAAAAACCATAAACAATTAGAGATTTTAAAAAGTAATTTATACGAAACTGAAAAAAAAATAATCATTCCAAGTCGGGATGATATGCACTACATTTCACCACATGAAATAATTTATATTCAAGGAGATGGTTCGTATTCAAACTTTTATTTGAAAGATAAAAAAAGATTAATGATGAGTAAGAATTTGAGGTATATCGAGCAAATGTTAGAGCCGTTCGACTTTTTACAACGAATACATAAGTCTTTTATCGTTAATTTAAATGAAATCCATTCCTACTCTAGAAATTCAAATAAATTGATTTTGAACGAACAAATTGAAATTTCTATTTCTCAAGAAAAATTGCACCTGATTGGCTTAAAATGATTTGTATATTTGAAGAAATATAAGGCTGAATAGTTTTATGAATACTTTCAAATAAAATTATGAAAAAAGTATATTTTTTAGATACTGTACACGACATACTCGAAAAACGTTTGCTTGAAAGTAAATTGTTTGAATGTATTGATGCCTCTTCATGGAGTAAAGAGAAATGTGCTTCGGATTTAAAAGATGCTTTTGGAGTTGTAATTCGTTCGCGTTTTCCTATGAACGAAGAATTTTTAAGTCATCTTCCCAATTTAGCTTTTATTGCGCGTTCAGGAGCAGGAATGGAAAATATCGACATTGAATATTGTCAAAAGAGAGATATACAACTGTTTAATTCTCCTGAAGGAAATCGAAATGCAGTGGGAGAACAAGCGCTTGGAATGTTACTTTCTCTCATGAATAAATTACATTTAGTGAACCGTGATGTAAAAAATGGTCGTTGGGAACGCGATGGAAATAGGGGAGTTGAACTCGATGGAAAAACGGTTGGAATAATTGGTTTTGGAAATAATGGAAGTGCTTTTGCTAAAAAGTTGAGAGGATTTGATGTGCGCGTTTTAGCATACGACAAATACAAATCTGGTTTTGGAGATTCATTTGTGATGGAAGCGACTTTAGAAGCCGTTTTAAATCAGTCAGATGTTATCTCTTTTCACATTCCACAAAACGAAGAAACGATTTACTTTGCAAATCAAGAGTTTTTTGATGGTTTATCGAAATCAATTTTTTTACTGAATTTATCACGCGGAAAAATCGTTGAAACGAAAGCATTGATTCAGGCAATTGAATTGGGTAAAGTTAGTGCAGCAGCATTGGATGTCAATGAATTTGAAAAAAGTTCCTTCGAGCATTTCTTTGATGAAAACCGTTCGCCAGAATTAAATTATTTGTTGGAAAGTGATCAAGTTATGCTGTCTCCGCATATTGGTGGCTGGACACATGAAAGTTACTTTAAATTGAGCAATGTTTTGGCGGAAAAGATCTTGAATGAGTATTTATAAAATCAATTATTACATCATTAAATAATCTTTTTTTACTTTTTAAATTTAGAATTTAACTCTTTCAATTCACTAAATGGTATTGAACGAATTTTCTCAATCAAATCTGTATCTAGTTCACTAGATTTTAATTTAAAAATCGGATGATTTTCATCGATGATTTGGTCTTTGTTTTGTTTCCAAACAAAAAGATCATTGGGTTCACAAATTAAAGTTATACATAATTTTTCAATGTGTTCTAATTTCGGTTCCGTTAACTCACCATTCAGAAGTCTGGTAGCTGTTGTTCGAGAGAAACCTGATTTTAACAAAAAAGCTAAGTGTTTTTCAATTCCTCTAGCTTTCATTATTGCTTTTATATTGAAACTTAACATATCACACTTGATTATTGTAATTAATTCACCTTTAAATTTAAACAATTTGTATTAATTATTGAAGAATAAATTTATTTTAGTGAATTATTGTTAAGTTATTATACATTCTAATTTACTTATTTTAAACAATATAAGCGTTTTATTAATAAAAAGTACTCAATATTGAACCACAAAATTTCATAATTTGAATTGATTCAGATCAATTTCAATTAATAATTTTTACTTTCACGTTCTAAATTGAAATATCAAAATGTTTTTCAACTCATTGAGCTTTGCTATTTTCTTGCCAATTGTGTTTTTTAGTTATTGGTTTTTGACAAGTAAAAAACTAAAAATTCAAAATATAATACTGTTAATTTCGAGTTACTACTTTTATGCTTGTTGGGATTGGCGTTTTTTGTTTTTGTTATTGTTTTCAACTTTACTAGATTTTTATTCTGGAATAAAAATTTCAGATGCATCAAAAAAAAGCTCAAAAAAAATATGGTTTTGGTTAAGTATAGGTATTAACTTGGGTTTTCTAGCATTCTTTAAATACTATAATTTCTTTATTGAATCCTTTAGTGATGGTCTAGAAAAGCTTGGTATTAACGTTAATTTATGGACTCTACAAATTATTCTTCCTGTTGGTATTTCATTTTACACTTTCCATGGACTTTCTTATGTAATTGATATTTATAAAGAAAGAATTAAGCCAGAGAGAAACCTCATTAATTACTCAGTTTTTGTGAGTTTTTTTCCTCTTTTAGTTGCAGGGCCAATTGAAAGAGCTACGCATCTATTACCACAAATAAAGGCTGAAAAACACTTTAAATATTCACAAGCGATAAGCGGTTTACGTCAAATACTTTGGGGTCTGTTCAAAAAGGTAGTTATCGCAGACCAATGTGCAGAATATGCTAATTTAATATTTAATAATTCAACAGAATACTCCGGATTAATGCTAGTTGCAGGTGCAATATTTTTTGCTTTTCAAATATATGGCGACTTCTCTGGATATTCTGATATTGCATTAGGTACTGCTCGCTTATTTGGTCTTGAATTGATGCAGAATTTTTCTTTCCCTTATTTTTCAAGAGATATCGCTGAATTTTGGAGAAGATGGCATATTTCTCTTTCTACTTGGTTTAGAGATTATCTATACATTCCTCTTGGTGGAAGTGAAGGTGGAATTAATAAGAAAATTCGAAATACATTTATCATTTTTATTGTAAGTGGTTTTTGGCATGGTGCAAATTGGACATTTATTTTTTGGGGAGCATTAAATGCACTGTTTTTTCTTCCTTTATTAATAAAAAATAAAAATAGAAACAATCTTGAAATTGTTGCTCAAGGAAAACTTCTTCTTTCTTTTAAAGAATTCACTCAAGTTGTTTCGACTTTTTTCTTAGTGTGTTTTGCTTGGATTTTCTTTCGTGCTAAAGATTTGAATCATGCTTTTGTTTTTATAAAAGACTTATTCAAAGGATTATTTTCAAAAGAAGGTTACAAAGAGTTTGTAGATTTATTTTCAAAAAACGAAGTTCTTATTTTAATTTTACTAATAGTCTTTTTTATATTTATTGAATGGATAGGTAGAGAAAATAAGTTTGCTTTGCAAAACATTGGCAAGAAATGGTATAAACCTATTAGATACACTTTTTATTATCTTTTATTGATTGCTATTTTTTGGTTTAGTGGAAAAGATCAACAATTCATTTATTTTCAATTTTAAAATGAAGAAGTTTTTATACAAATTACTGAAGTTTTCAATTGTACCATTACTTTTAATAATTGGCGTTGAACTTTTTATTCAAATGAATAAAAACAACTTATTAAATGAAGAAAATTTAGAATCTCAATTTTTAACGGAAGCAAACCAATATACTTGGATCAATAATTTAAATGAAAAACCTATTCGAGTTTTAGCCGGAAGTTCAAGTGTAAAATACAGTCTTTCTTGCACTAAACTAACGAAATTATCTGATGACAAGTTTCAATATGTCAATATCGCAGAAGATGCCAGAGACCCAATTGTGACTTACTATATTTTAAAAAGTTTGAATTTAAAAAATATTGAAGCTGTTTACTTTGGTTTAGATCCATGGATTTATACAAAATCCTATTACAAACATCGAAACGACATCTTTTATAGTGATTTGAATTTACTACAAGCCATACGTTTTAACTCTGAACACAATAATTCAACACTCAAAAAAAGATTGACAAATGTGTTAACAAAACCTTCAAATTCATCCCCAAAGAATTATATAATTCCAAAAGACTTCGGAACAGTAATTCTAAAACAAAATCCTACAAACTTCAAGAATCCCAAAGATTGGTTTCAAGTTGAAACGTATGGATGGTCTAAAATTCAGTTTGAGTATTTGCGAAAAATAAAATTGCTTTGTCAAAAAAACAAAATTGATTTTTTTGTTTTCATTCCCCCAAAACGCTCTGACTTTACACTATCTTACAAAAAAGAATGTTGGGAACTACACAATGAATTTAATGAATTACTTGAAGAATATAATATAAACAGTTTTGTTTTTGGTAAATACACAGATTTAGAAAATGTAGGAGACAAAATAAATTTTGCTGACGCATTTCACTTAAACGAAAGAGGACAAAGAAACTATTCCAAATTGTTTTACAAAATGAGTAATTCAAAATCTAATTCTCTAAATAAAAAATACGATTGGTTTTAACAATTAGATTTTGCCAGTTCAAACCTCTAACCAAACGTAAATAGTTTACGTTCTTCCTATTGTAACTTTGTATTAATGATTGATTAAATCATCAATTGAACAATCAAAAACTTGAGAAATACGATACAATGTTATGAAAGATAAATTCACTTCCCCTTTTTCAATTCTTCGGATATGTCTTCCATCTGTTTTTACTTCAAAAGCAAGCTGTGCTTGGCTAATATTGTTTTTCGTTCTTAATTTTCGAATAGTATTGCCAATTAATTTTAATATATTTTCTTCTTCTGGAGACACATACAAAAAAACAAGTTCACATTTTTTGATTTAGGGATTAAATGTCCTATATTTGAATGCCAACTAAAATTATAGAATCACAAAACAGAAATCCAACTTTTTCAACTCTTTTGTATCTTTGGTTAAGATACTAGGAAAGTCATACAACAACTTTTAATGTGTCGCATTTTATTTTCCTTGGCGTGATAAAGGGATAACTAATAAAATACTTATTAATTGATAAAACCTTTTACATATTTCTTTATATTCTTTTCTGCCTTTTTCTTAAAAGCACAAGAAAATCTTGTTCCAAACCCCAGCTTTGAAGAATATTCAACTTGTCCATTAGGTTTAGCTGATTTAACAGTTTTAGATTGGTACGCACCTACTGGTGGATCGAGTGATTACTATAATTCATGTAATTTAGATGTAGTTTCAGTTCCATCCAATATTTTAGGGTATCAGTTTGCTCATACAGGAAATGGTTATTGTGGTTTTGGTAATGTTTTTGGATTTCCAAATGGAAATCAAAGAGAATATATTCAAATTCAATTACTAAATAATTTAGAGTCTGGGAAAAATTATCTATTTAAAGGTTTTTTTAATCTTGCAGATAGTTCGAGATATTGTATTAAAAATTTAGGAATTGTAATTTCAACAAATGCAATTGGCGGTGCTTTTGGTACTGCAATACTATATAATCAAGTTCTTACTTTTCCTCAAAACATTTCTATTAATGATGTTAATCAATGGGTTGAGATAAATATAAGTTTTACAGCAAATGGTGGCGAAAAATTTCTCACTATTGGTTTGTTTAATGAAGATTCAAGTTCAATTATTAATGAAGTAAATCCACTAAATAATGATTTCTCATACTATTATGTTGATGATGTTTCTATTACTGAAGTGAAATTTGATGAAATCCCTAATTTTTTCTCTCCAAATAATGATAATGATAATGACGAATGGATAGCATTTGTTCCAGAGGTTACAGAATTTAGTATAATAAATAGATGGGGGGAAGTAATAATAAAAGGGAAATCAAAAGGGAATTTAATTACTTGGAACGGAAAATCATCTAATGGAAATGAATGTTCAGAAGGTGTTTATTTTTATAAAATTGATCATTTACAAGAAGTTAAAACTGGTTTTATACAATTAATGAGATAAATTAATTGTAATATGTTTAAAAATAAATTTTCAAATTTGTTTTGGGCTTTAATATTATCACAAAATTCAATATCTCAAAGTACTGATGCTGGAATTACAGGTAATAATTATTTAGCAACAAAATTTCTAGGGTGGAATAATACTAATGGAGTAAATCCACTCTTAACACGTACAAACAACATCAACCGAATGCGATTGAATGGTACGTACACCAATAGTGCTAATCAATACGATATTGATGGTTATACTATTTTTGGTAATACAAATACCACAGTAAATACAAGTGGGTATCTTTTATTAGGTCAAAATGCTCCTTTTCAAGTAGGTGGAGGAAATATTTTTGACCGAGGCGCATACTCTTTATTACATTTGAATGGTGGTGCTGCTGTTCAACAAAACGGTTATCGCCCATGGATGAAAACTGGAATAACTTTAACCGACAACCAAGACCTTTCTTACATCGGACTTAGACAAGTTGGTAATGGTCTTGATGTTACTGAAACTGTTATAAATTGGTCAGATAATACAGGCGCAACAAGTGATGATATGACATTCCGATTTACTGGAAATTCAACTAATATTACTACAATCGATCAAAATGATTATAGAAGTTCAGTTGATTATGACGGTTTACACATTGGTCGATTTACAGCTGCTGGATTATTTGGCTTAGGAAATACTTTTGGATATGCAAATGTAGCTGGAGAACCTGCGAATGTATATGTTCGTCCGCAATCATTGTTTCACATGAGTTATGATAGAAGAACTCAAGTTGCAGATGAATTATATGGATTTATGCAAATTACTTATCGTAGACCAACTCCTACTGTAACAGATATTACTGGTGAAGGTCAAACTGCATCAGATGGTTTGCGTTTTGGTATTGATAATGAAGTGTTTGGGACTGGAACTGAACAACATTTAAATGGTTATTTGCGTTGGCAAGAAGCATCAAGTTTTATAATTCAAACAGAAGATGATAATAATCCAAGTATTCAAACGAATGAAAGAATGCGAATAACATCACTTGGAGCATTAGATTTAAACTATAATAATGCTCAGTATTTTGGATATACTTTACCGACTGACATTACAAGAATTTCTATTAGTCAAAGAGGAACTACCCCTCTTTTACGTCCAAAAAGTTTATTACACCTAGGTTTTGATTACGGAAATGAAGGAACAGGAATTGAAGGTTATAGAAGATGGATGGATTTAGGTTTATTAACCAGTACAAATGAAGACCATGTTTGGTTAGGTTTAAAAAATAGACTTGCACAAAGCATGCCTGTAACTGGTTCTTCTGCTGATTCTTTAGATGCAGTTTTAGCATGGGGTACAGATAGAGTTGCAAATTCATCAGGTATGGTGGATAATTTTAGGTTTATATTCACAGGAAATACTTTTAGTGGTGGCGATGGTTCTCCATCTGAGGATTTCAATGGATTGGAAATGATGCGTATGTATCCAGCAACTGTTTATCAACATTTTGTTTACAATGCATCAGGATCTATAATTGACACAGTTCAAGCTTATGGTAGAGTTGGTGTTGGTGATTTCACAGTAGAAGGTGTAAATGAACAACCTACACAAAAATTAGATGTTGTTGGAAATGGTCGTTTTAGATATTTACCAGATTCAACTTACATTGCTGATTCATTGGTAACAAAAATCGTTATGGTAGACGAATCAGGTGTGCTTAGATGGGCAGATGCTGTACCATCTAGTTTTGGTGCAATTTGTTCTGATACTGTGAATGGAAAACTTACAGATGATACAAAAGTAGATTTAAACTATCATAATTTATATTTCACAAGAAATGATTCAATCGGTACTAATTTAGTTGGAATTGGATATGATTGTGGTGTTTCAATGAAAGCAAAATTCAATACATTCTCGAAAAACGAACTTTGGTCGGGTGCATTTTATGTCGATGGAAATTCTCCTATTGATCCAATTTTTCAAGGTGGAGTTGAAAGTGTAATTGATTCAACTAAAACTCTTAATGCAACGGCAATTAGAGGTTATGTAAATCAAAATACTTATGGTCCAATGGTTTCTCAAATCGGTGTTGAAGGTGAGGTTTTAGGAAGAGATGTAAAAGAAGCTGTAGGTGTGAAAGGTATTTCAACTGTAGTTTTACCTATTTCTGCATCAATAGGTGGTCGTTTTTTAAGTAATGGTAGTGCTTCTGGAAGAGCAGTTCAGGCTCAAAATAGAACAGTTCAATCAGCGGGAACTGGATCAGGTTTTGGGTTTGGAGGTGACTTTAGTTCAATTACTACATTTGGTCAATCAGTTAACTCAAATACAGGAGTAACTGGACAAGCGAATGGTGTATCTCAAAATAATACAGGTGCGCGTGGTTTAGCTAGTGGAAACGGTGTTGTAAATATTGGTGTATTTGGTCAAGCAACAGGCGGTACTCAAAATTGGGCTGGATATTTTCAAGGTGATGTGTACATTAGTGGTTCATTCGGTCCTTCTGACCAAAATTTAAAAGAAAATGTAGTTGAGATGCAAAATGCAGACTCGGTTTTATCTTTATTAAACCCTGTAACTTTTGATTTCAAAACTACAACTTATCCACAATTAAATTTGGCTGATGGCAATCAAATGGGGGTAATTGCTCAAGAAATAGAACAAGTTTTACCAAACATTGTAAATATAAATTCAAGCCCTGCACAATATGATTCTTTGGGCGTTGAAATTGCTCCTTCTGTAACGTTTAAAACTGTAGATTATACAAAATTAATTCCTTTATTAATCGCAGGACATCAAGAACAAAATGCAGTAATTCAAGAAAAAGACTCATTAATAAATGTTTTGGTAACTCAAAATGAAAACTTAAACGACCGTCTTTCTGCATTAGAAAATTGTTTATCTGGAATTTTACCATTCTTGTGTCAAATGAATCAACAAGCGATTCAAGCAAACACACCGCAAGCACAAGAACAATTGCGTAAAGACATTGCAGTTACATTAACAAATCGTTCTACAATTATTTTGGATCAAAACGTTCCAAATCCATTCGCAGAACAAACAGTAATCAATTTCTCAATTCCTGAAACTGTGAAAAAAGCACAAATTCATTTCTACAACCAAGAAGGTAGAATTATCCAAACGGTTGATGTTATTGAAAGAGGTTTAGGAAGTGTTACAGTTTTCGGAGCTGATTTAAGTTCAGGTGTTTACACATACACATTGGTTGCTGACGGTCAAATCGTTGCTACAAAGAAAATGATGAAAATGTAAAATACAGGTAGTAAATTTAATATTAACCCTTAGTCGTTTTTGGTGTTAATTCTTAATTCTTTTGTTCAGTATTCCCCTTTGAAAAGTTCAAAGGGGAACTGATATATTAACGCTTAAATCAATTTTTAGAAATAAAAAAAGGACTATCACAATTGCGATAGCCCTTCATTTTATTATATGTGAGAGTAGTTTATAATTTAACAGCTTTTACTTCCTCTTTGAAAACACCATCACGACCATCACGACCACTCAATCCTGAATTGTGACCTTGTCCACCACGACCTCCGAAGATTTCGTAACTGATGTTGAATTCTTTTACACTTGGATCTTTCACAACTGTAATGTTTCCTCCGTTTCCACCATTGAAACCTTTTCCATCATCCGTTCCACCATTTCCTCCTTTTGCAAAGAATTTCAATGTTTGACTTGCTGACATTTTGAATTCTGAAACTACTGTAGAGCTAGTTATATCAGTGATGCGAATCATTAAAATATCCGTTCCATTTGTTGCATGTTTTACTTGCTTTACTTCAATTTTAAATGAATTTGCAGCAATACCAGCACTTCTACTCCAACTCATTCCATTGTAATTGAAAGAAATATCTTCATTGTATAAAAGTGTCACATCTTTTGAATCTGTATTTTTTGCATTGAATTTAGATGTAACAGTGATTTTGATCTTATCACCAGCAACAAAACCTGATCCTATAGAACCTGCAGAATAGTTTGCAGCAGAATAACTAATGTTATAATCTGAAAGATATCCTTGAGATCCACCTTCAGTTGAGATTTTTGTTCCATCTTTCAATGTTGCAACCACATCAAATGTAAATCCTCTAAAATGGCCAAATTTCTCAGGTGTTTTAATGTTAATTACTTCAACTTTAAGAACATCTTTTCCTTCTAAACTATATTTTTGTTGACGCTCTAAACGTGCTTTCTCAGCTCTTTCAGCTTCTAATTTTGCAGATTCTTCTTTTTGTGTTTTGATGATTGCATCAGCTGCTTCACCATATTTATTGATTTCTTTAACAAGCGCACCAATACCTCCTGGTTTTTTACCCCAAAACATTTTCGGAGTTGGATCTCCACTAAATTGTTCGTATTTAATAATCGTAGATTCAGTTAAAAACAATCTTTGTGATCCATTTCTAAAGCAAACAACGAAACTAGAACCTGAATTTACATCAGCTGGATATTCATCCGAATCAATTTTGATTGATGTAACTTTCCCATTCGTTCCTTTAATAAATTTGATTTCAGATTTACCGCTTGCCATAGGTTCCCACATTCCAGAATTGTTGTTTCTTGACGCATAGCTTCCATCCGACCATTTTGCTGCGATGTCATCCATCGATGTAACTGTTTGTCCAAAAAACAATGGACTTAATAACCTCAGTTCGATTTTAAATTCACCTCAGAATTTATTTTAAAAAGTTAGTTTGGAGTTTAATTTTTTGAGGAATAGCGGGCTATTTCGATTAAAATAAACGAGCAAAATGATTTTTTAAAATAAATAGCCTCACCCATAAAAAATAAAATCACCTATAAAATCTCATCTTTTTCGTTAAAAACATTCGAATTGGCCCGCCAATCCATCATGCATTCGCCTCAAATCTGAGCATTTTTAGGCGATCTGATAAGAATTTAAAATCGAACTGAGGTTAATAATAAACTAAGTGTAATTAATAGTGAATTTTTCATAGATTTTTTTTAGCGAAAGTATATCTAAGAAAAAGTTCGGAGGTTCAATTCTTCAGGAATGGACAATTAAGTTCAGGAAAAGACAAAATGCGTCTAAATCATAATCGAACTGAGGTTACAAATTAGCTAACTGCGTTAATTTCATAAATGGAAAACTAACTGTTGCTTTGACTTTATTTCTTTTAATTTCATCAATTTGGAAAAAATAAGTGACTCCTTTGTATTTCCAGTAGCCTTGAGATTTTGTTCCAGTTGTAATTTTTGGTCGTGCAGAAGTGTATGCACTTAAGCTTTCAGGTAAAATGTTTAATGTCAATGGGGGTGAAAATAAAAAACGGTATTTATTCCCTTGCTTGTTGATGATTCCCTTCGCAAACAATTTATTTACCAGTTGATTTCCGTTTTTTTTGACACTCATAATGGTCGAAAAGCCAGTAATGGGAACTTGTTGCATTTTTTTTACTTCAATCGGATTGAATTCTTCGTCATAACTCAACTCAACAATTTCTTCTTCAATTAGTTGTTTGCCACCCTCGTGAAAACTTAAATCTCCATCCCAAGCAGCAAAAAAGTCTTCAAGTGGAAAACCAACACGAGCGCCTTTTTTCACTAAATATGTGTACAAAGGATGCGATTTGTTCTTACTAAATTCAGTAGCATCCAAATGTATATTGAATGATTTGTTGTAATTTAAATTGTTTTCAAAACAAATTCCAGGGTCTTTTTCTTTAATTCCAAGTGGCTTTGAACTATGTAACGTGGTCGTGAATTGCACATTCAACGAATCCATTGTTTGAGTCATCAATGCATAATCAAACCCAAAATTTTGGATTTCTTTCGATCGATTGTAAACAAGGAAAGAACTCGATTTAAAGTCTTTTACCCAAGAAAAATGTTTCCAACTGGTTTCCACTTCTCCATAACGTGCATGAAGAACTTTGTCCATATATGTTCCGATTTTCTTGCCTTTGCAAACTAATAAAATTGTTTTATCGTAATAGAAATACAAATTGAACTCTTTCAGCTTTTTCACTTTGTGTTTAAAAATCATAGTGTCTTTTAACGAGTAAAACTGACTTAAGCGTTCAAAACCTTCTTTAATTCGTGAACTGTCAGAAACTGGTATGATGGATCCCCAATCTTTCTTGCTATTACTGAAAAAATAAGCATCTTTTTGAATATCTAAGCCATAGTTTTTAGCTTGAGCTAAGACAAAATCAAAGGTTAAATATTCTCTGAATTTAACTTTGTTTTTAAACAATGCAGGATAAGCATTTCCAACAACGTTGATGATTTTGACTTTTGCAATAACTTCAGAATCGGGTAAACGATCAATAATACGCGGTTTTGGTTGCGGAGAAAAAAGCAAAGGTCTGAGATATAAAAACAAAGCTAAACCTATACATAACAATGTTATGAGGAAAATTTTACTACCTATCCACTCTGTTTTTAATTGCATTGAAATTGAATTATTGTGCCTTCGATAAGTTGTAAGCAGAATTAATTAAATCCAATAAATATTTTCCTCCATTTGGATATTTATCATCAAAACGGAACTGAATATCGTAAGTTGTTTTTTCTTTCGATGTTTTTGATGAAACGATTTCCATTTCACCTTTTTTACCTTTCATTGAACGAATAAATTCCATTCCTTGTTCATACAACAATTGCTCAGGTATTTTGTCAACAACCTCACCTAAGTTTGAGTAGGCGTATACAGATCCACTTTTCTTCGCTTTACGAGCAGCTTTACCTTTCAAACGCTCACTTCCATAGCCATTTGAATGATTTTTTGCTAAGTCTTCATCGTTTGTAAAAATGAAAAGTCCATTTTTATTGATCATATACAATGGAACTGAATTAAGAATCGCATCTTCGAATACCCAGTAATTTCCTTCCTGATGGAATTGAGAAGTTAAACGGGAAAGATGACGTAATATTTTTTCAGGAATTTCAGGTTTAGCAGTTGAAAAACCAATTGTAAAAATTGGCATATCTTCTTCGGATTCTATTTCTTGTTCGTTGTATTCAAAGGTTGTTTCGTCGTAATTGAATTCAATTCGTGTAGTTTTCACACGTTTGATACCATTGAATGTTCCAAACATACTTCCTTTGTAAGCTTTGAATAATTCATCTGTATCAACAAATTCGTTTAACAATTCTAAAATCAACACATTTGCTGAAATACGTGGATTTTTCTCTTCGCTTAGAATTGGAATGATAATATCATACGCATTTTCATATCCTTTTTTCAAATCGATATTGTAGGTAAAAAACCCGGAGTTGTTTGCAGGAATGTAATCCAATACATGTTTATCGAAACGCGCATTGTTCAATTCATTGTAAATCGTTCCCAAAGCATCACCGTAGTATGCAACAAGATTCATATCGACGGAGCTTTCTCGTAAATAGATATCACCCAGCATTACGTTTCCTTGATATAAATTATTCAAATCGCGATACAATTCTGGAAACATAGTTTGGAAATACCACAGTGAATTGTTGTTTTTAAATGATCTACTATTATCCAGATAGAAAATTCCGTCTGTTTCATGTAATAATTGATCTGCTAAACGCTTGTCTGTTGCTTTTAAATTGATTCCTTTTTCGTAAATATCATAGAAGATTTTATATAAATGTTTCAAAGACATTTCTGTTTCCAAACTATCGCGTAAAGTATAATAATTTTTCAATAATTCATCTTCTTCAGATACTTCTTCATTTTCATCCATGTTGGCAGCATCTGTACCATCATTGTTCATTTCGTTTTCATCCAAAGGATTGTCGTAAGTTTCGAATTCTTCGTCATAAAACTCAGTGTTTTCATACACATAAGGCAATTCAAATCCTCTTTCAACCCAAATTGAATCAGTGATTTCACTAAGGCGTTCTTGGTCAGTATCTACACGTATCAATAATCCGATATTTCCACGAATCATCAAGTGATTAAAGTAATTGTTATAGTATTCTGTATTTGGAATTGAACTTTCTCTACGGTCAAAATCGTCAAAAACAGTAAACAATTGTTCTCTATTTGAGATTCCAAAAGTAAAACCAGAAATTTCGAATTCTTTGTTTTTACCATAAAAGATATTCATCTTTTGGTTAAAATCAATTCCAGCGTCTTTCAATGTTTTTCCTTGAGTCGAACCATCAAATAACTCTGATTGTAATTCCGTCATGAAATCATACGAAACCAACTCATCCATCGATACTTTTTGAAGGATGTTAATGTTATTTAACGAAAAGACTGATACTGCAGCTTTAGGAATATAATCTTCCGATTTCTGTGCTTGTGTAAATAGTGAATTTACTAGCAACGAAACGATTAAAAAACGCTTCATATATTTAAAACAATTTGTTGTAAGTGTCAAAAGTACAAGGAATTTTTGGAAAACAATACAATGTGTTTAATCCAAGGTAGTATTGTTCAAAAAAAAGGACTGTCATGGTTTGTGACAGCCCCTTTATTTTGTGGGTATTTGTTTGTTTCTATTGGTTTATTATTAAGCTTTTTTGGCTTTTTAGTTGCCCAGATTCAAGAACAACGCGATAAAGTCCTTTTGCAAATGAGTTTAACTTAATTTCGTGTTTTCCATTTTCGAATGTATTCGAATAAACAATTCTTCCTGATTGGTCGATAAGTAGAATTGTTCCATTTTGAACGGGTGCTTCGATACTCACATTTCCAGATGCTGGATTTGGATGCAATGCAATTGGCAACAAAGAATTTTCACCCACATTCAAATCATTGATTACAGTTATAGTTTGTGATATGGTATCGTTTGGACACGTATTATTGATTGCAACTAAACTAACCGAATAAACTCCTGGAGTTGTGAATTGATGCCATGGATTTGCATCTGTACTTGTTTGTCCGTCTCCAAAGTTCCAATAGTATCCATTTGAATTTGTACTGTTATTTGTAAACGTAACTGTTGTGTTTGGAACATAAACTGTCGTTGCTGAAGGTGTAAATTGCGCATTGTTTACTAATTCAACCTGTATGTCTAAAACTTGAGTTGTTGTATCTGCTCCACCTGGACCATTTGCGATTAGTTCAACTGTATACAATCCAGAACTTGAATAACTTACACTTGGATGAATGTCGTTACTTGTTGCTGGACTTCCACCAGTAAAATTCCAAATATATGTTGTTGCATCTGAAGAGCTATTTTGTAATTGGATGGTTGAACCAGCACAAATAAACGTATTTCCAACAATGAAATTAGCCAATGGCGGCGCTGTTGGTGCTTGTAATAATTGTCCGTTTGAAGTGATAATCGATGAAATCAAACCAGCACCATTTTCTGCTCTCACAGAAAAATAATACGTTGTTCCATAGTTTAAACTTAATCCAGATACTGTTACCGAAGTATTCCATGAATTATCTGTCCAATCCATTACATCTGTTGCACCTCCAGAAGTTCCAATTGCAAACCAATAACGTGCAACATCCGAATTTGGATCTGAAGCCGAGTTCCAGTTTGCTGATAATTCAGTATTCGAAGTAGTTGTTGCGATATCTGCAGCCGTTCCATCAAAAACAACTGAAACATTTGTTGGTGGAGTCCAGTCTACATTCACATCAGATGAAATAATTGAAGATAAATTTCCAGCACTATCTTGAACGATTGATTTAACTCGTGCCGAAGCTGTTGTTGGATCGATGTTTTGATAACGAATGTCTCCAGTTGTTGGATCTAATGTAATAGGAGTTGTTGTTGATCTTGAACGATACACTTTCAAATTATTTACAGAGTAAACAGCATTTCCACTTCTAAAAGAAATGTAGTTTCCAGTTGTAATTGGAGTTGGATCTGTATAATTAATGATCAATTGATTGTTTACATAAAATTGGTGTTTTCCTGTTGATTTGTCATACACTAATTTGTAGTCATACCAAGTACCTGCAGTGAAATCATACGTAACTTGACTAATATTTGTCAAAACATCACCTGAAATTCGGTACAATTGAATGTTGTCATTGTCCAATCTTGGAATAACTAAATATCCTTCACCACGATTTGGAAGAGTTGGATCGCTTGAGAAATAATGCAAACCACATCTGCGATTTGTACCTGCTCCATTCATCATTCCAGCCCAATGATACAAATAACTATTCGCTAAACTATGATTGATTTCTGCAGTGATGTTTGTATTTCCATTCGTTTCGTCAGTTTGATTCAATGTTTGACTAGTTTGGTTCCAAGTTCCAATATATGTTGTCCATTCAGGGTGAATTGATAGACCATCAAAATTATCAGAGAAAAATCCTTTGTTTGCATTTGCTCGCCATTCAATTCCATCGTAATCGATTACTTGATAAAACGCATTGTCTAAACCACTTCCTCCAGCATTATCTGCATCCGAATAACTTGCTGTGAAATTTGCGGTTACCCAAGTTGGTGGAACAGAAACTAAAGTTGATGGATTAACTACATCCGATGTAACTGGTGGAACCGCATTTGATGTCCAAGTGGCAACATATCCTGGAGCTGTGGTTGCACAGTCACTTCTAAATTCAATCAATAAACTTCCTCCTGATGAGGTAATTGTACTTGGTAAAGTTGTTCCTGTATAAGTTCCAATTAAAGGAGAAGTGTTAGTTGCACCATCATAAATGTATAAGTAATCCCAATTTGCTTCTAAGTTAAAACTTGTAAAATTTAAAGTAATACTTGTAGCTCCAGCTGGTTGAATCAATTGAAATGTACGTTGATCATCTAAATAGTTTCCTGTACTTCCTCCAGTATCTGTTAGCGTCCCACTTGCTGTTGTAATTGTTGTTGGAGTAGTTGAATTGTTTATCAAACGGTAATACAAAGGCCAATTCCAATTGATTCCAGGGTCAGTATGCGTTTGACTTGGATAATGTTGATGCCCTTTGATTCGTGTACAATTCCCTAATAAATTTGTTCCAGAAGTTGCTACTCCAGAATAAGTTCTTAATGGATTAATTCCGTATCCACTCAAACAAACATCTCTTGTTATTGCTGCTGAAGAATTATACATTGCTGTTGTATACCAACCAGTTTGTGCCACATAGCCTTCGTGTTCGTATCCAATTGTGTATGGATTTTCTGAACCAACGTGCCAAGCTTTATTTGCTTCCAAAACCATTTGAGTTACTTGTCCATCCGATGAGCGTAAAACATAATGATAAGAAACGCTTGAAGAACAGTTTTGTGACCAAGAAATTGCACCTGCATAACTTCCTTGTATCGTATGAATTGTAATTGCAGAAATTGCAGTTCCGGATCTAGAAGAATAATTACAACTTGGCGCTGCATTCCAAATAGCTGGACCAAATTCAGTTGATTTTGTGCTTGTCAATAATTCACTTGGAGTGTAAATTAATCCTTTATCTCCTAAAATTCCAGTTTCAGTAAATTGGATTTTCGTTGATGACAAAATTTTGAATTGTTGCGATCCAAAAACGGTTTCTAAATCGAAAGTGTAAGGTATAAAGTCGTTTTCAGCAGCGAAAGTTGGGTCAATTAATAATTTAAAGACTTCGTATAATTCAGAATTTGCTGCAAAATCTTGAACAAGATTTCCGTCAGGAATAAAACTTAAATCACGTAATGTATGTTTGATTTGACTTGCTAAGTCTTGTTTTTTATAAGAAGTACTGATTGCTAAATATGCTTTAGCGAAAGCTTTCAATTCTAAAGAAGCATTTGTTTTAATATTCGCTGCACTGATTTTCGATTTTTTAGCAATCGTTTTTAAATTTTCACGGAAAAAATCTTCTCCATTTTCCATTAAACCTAAATATCCAACTGCACGCGGAATTCCAGAACAACCTTCCTGCTGAAATCCACTTAAACGTTGTTGTCTAGTTTGAGAAAAAGCATATGCTTCAATAATACCTTTTGGCATTTCAGGATGTGAAACATATACTTCAGAACAGATTTCTTTAAATGAATTCGTTTGGGTAAAAGAAGTTGATGTAAAAAACCCAAATAAAAGGGACAAAATTAAACCGTAGTAAGTTCTCATAAAAAGTAAATATTCCCCGAAAATAGAAAATTTCTTCTACTTAAAACACACTATTTTAAAAAATTGATTGTCAAATGATTGCTAAATTAATTTAGTAAAATTTAGCTTAAGCGTTCACTTAATATTTTCATTTCAATTACGGGAGTAATCTTCTCATAAAGGATATTGTAAACCGCTTCTAAGATTGGCATTTCAACATTGTAGTTTTTATTGATTTCATGCACACATTTCGTCGCATAATATCCCTCAGCTACCATTTGCATTTCAAGTTGAGTTGCTTTTACAGAATAACCTTTTCCAATCATTGTTCCAAACATGCGATTACGTGAAAAACGAGAGTAAGCTGTCACTAAAAGGTCACCCAAATAGGCAGAAGATTTAACATCACGGTGAATTGGACTAACTTCATCGATAAAATTTTCAATTTCTTGAATTGCGTTTGAAATCAAAACTGCTTGAAAATTGTCACCATAACCAATCCCCGAACAAATTCCTGCAGCTAAAGCATATACATTTTTCAATACAGCTGAAAGTTCTGTTCCAAATAAGTCGTCCGATTCAGTTGTTTTAATGTAGCGACAAGCCAATTTATTCGACATCCATTTTGCATTTGCCTCATTCGGACATGCAATTGTCAAGTAAGACAAACGCTCTAAAGCAACTTCCTCAGCGTGACATGGACCACAAATGATTCCAATATTTTTGAAAGGAACCCCAAAAACTTGATGAATGTATTCTGCTGGAATTAGGTTTTGTTCTGGAATAATTCCTTTTACAGCAGAAAAAATAATCTTTCCTTTAAAGTGTACTTTTGTTGTATTCTCAAATAACTGCGCGAAAAATGCCGATGGTGTAGCAATAATTAAGACATCAGATTGGGAAATTACTTCATTTAAATTAGAAGAGAGTTGAATGATTTCTGTATTGAATTCAACAGATTGTAAGTAAGTTGGGTTGTGTTTGTAGTTTAAAATATGTTCAACAGCTTCTTGGTTTCTAACAAACCAGTTCACTTTTTCCATATTGTTACATAGGATTTTCACCAAAGCTGTTGCCCAACTTCCTCCACCAATTACTCCTACAGATAAATTTCTTGTTCCCATCTTCTTAAGTACAAAGTTAGAATTTATTCAAATGTATGCTTAAACTTGTTAGATTCTTTTTTTGGGGATAAAATAGTATCTTTGCGAACCAATTGAAAAAAAATGAGCGATTCTTCTCGTATTTCAACTACAAAAGCACCAAAACCAGTGGGTTTGTATCCACATGCACGTAAAGTTGGAAACCTTTTATTTTTATCAGGTGTAGGACCAAGAGTAGCTGGTTCAGATGCAACTGACTCAGAAGTTCCAGGTTTGAAATTAGATAAAAATGGAAATTTCATTGAATTTGATTTCGAAGCACAATGTAGAAGTGTGTTTGATAATGTGCGCATTATTTTAGAAGAATCGGGTTCGTCTTGGGATCAATTGATTGATGTTACTGTCTTTTTAGTAAATATGAAACGCGATTTTCATACGTACAATAGAATTTATGCGGAATATTTCAAAGACAATTTGCCTTGTAGAACAACGGTAGAAATCAATTCTTTGCCCACACCAATTGCAATTGAATTAAAATGTATTGCAGAAATTGCAAACTAATTAGACCAAAAAATAGCTTAAAAAATTATATTTTAAATAAATGAGAACTTTTATTATTCGTTGTGTTTTAGCAGCAGGTTTACTCTTCTTAACAGTTTATTCTTTTTACACAGGTTACTGGGGATGGGGAATCTTTTTAATTTTCCCACTTGCTTTAGTTATCATGAGTTTCATCTACAATGAAAACATGGCTTTGGCAATCAATCACATGCGTACTGGAAACCAAGAGAAAGCACAAGTTGCAATCAATCGTATTTCACATCCACAGTTGATGCCTAAACGTCAACATGCGTATGTAATTTACATGCAAGCCTTGATGAATGCACAATCTTGGCCACAAACAAAATGTGAGCAGAATTTGCGTAAAGCAATGGAAATGGGATTGAAACGAGGACACGACAAAGCAATGGCTCGTATGCATTTAGCTGGAATTTGTGTTCAAACTGGACGTCGTCAAGAAGCGGTTCATTTATTGAACGAAGCAAAGAAAATGGATGATAGCGGTATGTTGAAAGAGCAAATCAAAATGATGCAAGGTCAATTGCAAATGGCTCCTTCAAAAAATCAAATGCGTATGGCTCAAATGATGGGTGGAAGAAAGAAAACACCTAGAGCACGTTAATAATGAAAGTATTTTCTCCATTTCCAGAATCGTATACTTTAATTGATGCGGGTTCTGGTTTTAAACTTGAAAAATGGGGAGAAATAATTACTATTCGACCGGAACATCAAGCTTATTTCAAGTCGGAACATCCGATTTCTGAGTGGAGAAAAACTGCTCATTGGGAATTTAAACCAAATCAAGAAGGAGGTTTGAATGGTACTTGGAAGAAATTACAAGAGGATGCTCCGTCTACATGGTTCATTGAAGTTTCAGGTGCAACATTCAAATTAGAAATCACAAGTAACAAGCATATTGGATGTTTTCCTGAACAAAATTACAATTGGGAATTCATTTCAAGTTTTCTTACAGAAAAGAAAAAGTTTTTAAATGCATTTGCGTATACGGGTTGTGCATCTATTTTTGGGCGAAAAACAGGGGCGGAAGTCTTCCATTGTGATTCCGTGAAAGGAATGCTCGATTGGGCCAACGAAAACCAAATTGCTTCGGAATTACATGGTGTGAAATGGGTTTTAGAGGATGCCTTAAAATTCATTGAACGCGAAAACAAAAGAAATAATCGCTACGATTTAATTCAACTAGATCCTCCAGCATGGGGAATTGGAGCCAAAAAAGAAAAGTGGAAACTTGAAACACTCCTTCCTAAGTTAATCGAAGAGTCTTTGAAATTACTTTCACCCAATGGATGTTTAATTTTGAATACCTATTCTCCAAAAGTAAGCATCGAAGATTTACAGTCATTAAGTAAAAATTATTCTTCTAGCTATACAATTGAAATCAATGAATTGTGGATGAAAAGTGAAACCGGAAAGAACTTATATTTTGGAATTGTAAGTAGATTTTCCAAGAAATAAAAATCTACTCACATTCCAATATAGTTTTAATTGATTACTCTCATGTTTACAATTAATTATATTTTGAAAGAAGGATTTAATTTCTACGATTGGTGGCCCTTATGTAGTTTTCGTCAGTAAATAAGCAAATGAAACGAGGAAAAAAGTGCTGTTTGACGACACTTTGTCGAAGACATTTTGGCTTGAAAAGTCAAAAATGTCCTCGGTAACAAAGTTAGGAGTTTCACTTTTTTCAGTGAAATGTCGCGTAATTTACTAGAAAACGGAGTACAGGCCTAGTACCGATTGCTATCGGTATTTTTGGCACCACCTTTTTGTGGCAATGACAAAAAGGTGGTATGTATGAGTATAATCAATTAGTTTTATGTTGAACTCACGTTAGTTAGATTTCTAACAGTTTATTTTTCACTGCATACATGACTAAACCAATCACATTTTTTGCTCCGATCCGACTCATCATAGCTGAACGTGTACTTTCAATTGTTCGAACAGATCTTTCTAATTCTTCAGCAATTTCTGCAGTTGTTTTTTCTTGAGTAATTAATTGAATGATACGCAATTCAAAATCGTTAAAAATTTGATTATCATCGTTGAATTTTGGTTGAATTTTCCCTTGTTCAACCATTCGAGCAATCAGCATTTTCGATGTACGATCATTGATGTAATAACCCGTTTCGTAGGTTGCGTAAATTGCCTTTTCAATTTCAGAGGGTTCATCATCTTTTGAAAGATAACCATTTGCACCATTTTCAATTGCTGATTCGACAAATTCAGTATCATCATACATGGATAAAAGAATGACTTTCACTTTTGGAAATTGTAATTTGAGTGATTTAGTTGTTTCAATCCCATTTAAACCAGGCATGCGGTAATCAACCAAACAAATTTGTGGTTTTTTCTCTCGAACTTGATCAATTAATAGTTGTCCATTTTCTCCTTCACAAACTACTTCAAAATGCGGATTGTTATTCAGCATTCTAATTAAGCCTTCACGAAAAATTACTTGATCTTCAGCAATTCCAATTCGAATTTTTTCTACGCTGTCCATATTACAGTTGTTTTAGTGCCTTTTGTTAATTTATTATATTCTAATGTTCCATTGATTTGTTGTAGGCGAGATGCCATATTTTTTAAACCAAGGGAATTAATTTTCTTTAAGTCTGAAGTTGATGGTGCGAATCCGATTCCATTGTCTGTGATTTCAATTTGAACACCCGTATTGTTTTGAATGATTACAATTTCAATTTCTGTTGATTCTGCGTATTTTATGATATTGTTTAACAATTCTTGAGTAACCCGATAAAGCGCAAGGTTGACATCTCTGTTTTGTCGATTGCTTTGTTCATCTTTTACCATTGAAATACTAAAATCAATCATTGGAATTTGTTCTTTTAAACCTTTAACTAAATTGTTTACAGCGGGCAAAAGTCCAAGTTCTTCTAAAATTGAAGGTAAGAGTTCGTTTGAAAGCCGACGTACTTTTGAAATAGCTAGGTTTAAACTTTCACTTAATATTGCTTTGGAATTTTCTTCAATCGGCAAGGATGAGACGGAAAACTTAATGGCTGTTATCGTTGATCCAACATCATCGTGTAATTCTTGTGCGATTCTTCGTTGTTCTTCTTCACGGCTTGAAATCGTTGCACTAACCAATTCACGTTGGTAATTAAGTTCTTGTTGGCGGATTTCTTCTTTTTTATCGTGGATTTTCTTGTTGTAGATGAAAACGAAAGCGATAATTCCAATTGCAAACAGGATCATTACAATTGTAACAATTGCAAAAATAAGTGCGTCATTTGTTGGGCTTGAATTCATTTAAATTTAATTAGTTAGATTTTTCTGATTTTTTATCAGTATAAAAATCCCAATAAATGTAACAAAATTTGTAAAATAATAAATAACAAGACTTAAAGTATCAAACCAATCTGGAAAATTGTAGACATCTAAATAGGTGAAAATTAAATTGTAAAAAAACGAACCTGAGGTATACAGGAATATTGATGAAATAATCCAAAACGCTCCATTTTGACTTAGATTTTCATTTTTTTCATTCATAAACAATTCTCTGAAATAAGCAAATGTTGCAATAAAATAGAAGATTGAACCTAAAGATTCAGATAACGATGGATATTTTAATTGACCTATTAATAAATTTGAAATTAATGAAAATACTATAAAAAAAACTATCAGAATTAGTAAAATCCTTTGTGTCTTACGTGATTCTAATTGTGTAAAGATTATGATTAAAAGTGTAGGATAATAAATTAGATCATAGTATTGAATTACGACATAGTTATGTTTATACCAATGAATAAATAAAAGTGAAATTAAATTAGATATAATACTCGATTCAAAGTAAAGTAATAGATATGAGCTAAGTATTGTTTTATTTTTTAATTCAAAAATTAAAGATAATATCAATCCCAAAAAGAATAATATTTGAATATATTCATACAGTATATTCATAATTAGAGCACTAAATTTAGTGCTCTAATATAAATAATAATATGTATAAATGAATTAACTATTTAATTCATTTAATGAGGAACAATTTGGAGGGCACTTTGGTATTCTTTCAACAATTACATTCATAATGTCATTTTGCTCAGCATCAGTTCCAACAAAAACAAAATTCATCGTATTGTCTTCATCCAAACCAAGATACACTCTAACTCCGACACAATCATCGTTTTCTAATATTTTTTCGATTTTCTCTCTTCCAATAAAACCTCCATGAATTGGGTTGATATTGGCAAGTCTGTAGCGGCGAGTAAATTCTCCAGCCTCTCTTGGGGTGTAAAATTCCCCTTCTGTTCCATCAAATGACATAATGTTATAGTTTAGTTATCTCAACAATTATACACAAATAATTACTACACACTCGTAAAAAACCACTAAATAAAGTTTAAATAATGATAAAATGTGGTTTACCACATAAAATCGATGTGGAAAACCACAAAAAAACGATGTGGTAAACCACAAAAAAGTTTTGTATTTACCACATTGTTTTATTGAAATACCCCATTTAACTTTGTAGAAACAATTCAATAAAACACATGGTGCCTTTTTTAACAGATAAACCAAGAGTAAATATTCAAGATTCAGAAAGTATTGAATTATGGTCACAAGAACTGGGCTTTTCAAAGGAAGAACTTTTTTATTGCGTTTCTAAAGTGGGAAGTTCAATAACAGCGATTAAAAAATTTAAAGAAACTAGTGATCAATTATTGGTCACATGGATGAAATAAACACCAATACCATAGAAGTCAATGCTAATCAGATTAAACTTTACCAGCAAGTCAAAGTGGGCCTTCGGGCCCCTTTTTAAAAAGATAGTTATGACTGAAGGAAAAGGAACATTAGAATTTATTGATACTGAAAACAAAGTTCAATTAATTGAGTGTACAAATAAACTCGAATGCTCTATCGATGAATTGCTTTTCTGTATTACTAAAGTAGGGAAATCATTCAAATGTATTGAATTGTATCTCGAAATGAATAGAGACACAATTGAAAGTTATATTCAAAATACGAAAAAACGTTAACGCTTAGTGTTTTTTCGTCTTTCTGCTAACCATTTCGGGATTTCTTTTTCCTTAGTTGGATTCGATTTCTGTCCACCTTTAAATTCATTTGAACTCGCTTGTTTACTTACACCTAATAATTTTTCAATTAATTCTGGCTGTTTTGCTTTCGTTAAACGATCTTTAATCCATTGATGATTTTCACGCTTGTAGTAAAAAAAGAAACGATTTTGATTTTTCTTTTCCTCAGGTGTTTTTGCTGTTGCAATTGGTTTTAACGTATACGGATGAACTCCTGTATAATAAATCACCTCTGCAACTGTCATTGGAGTTGGCGTGAAATCCTGAACTTGTTCCAATTGGAAACCCATTTCTTTTGTCTCAGCAGCTAAATTCGCCATGTCCGCTTCCTCACATCCTGGATGAGATGAAATAAAATAAGGAATCAATGGCTGATTCAATCCGTGCTTTTTAGAAAGACGATCGTATTTTTCTTTGAACTTATGAAAATATTTAAACGAAGGTTTACGCATCACACGCAACGTGGCATCAGATGTGTGCTCAGGTGCAACTTTCAATCGTCCACTCACATGTCTCGTAATCAATTGCTCGATATATTCGTCGTGATTTCCGTCTTCATTATTTTTATTGAAATCGTCTACCAATAAATCATAGCGAACTCCAGATCCAACAAACGCCTTTTTGATTTTAGGATGCGAATCAATCTTGCGATAAATATCTGTCATTGCTTTGTGACTCGTATCCAAGTTGTTACAAATCACAGGGTGAATACAACTTGGACTCGAACAACGCTCGCAAATTGCTTCGTCTTTCCCTTTCATTTTGTACATGTTCGCACTTGGACCTCCAATATCAGATAAATATCCTTTGAATTCAGGGTGTTGAACCACTTCATCAATTTCTTTTAAAATACTTTTCTCCGATCGCGAAGCAATAAATTTTCCTTGATGAGCAGAAATCGTACAAAAACTACATCCACCAAAACATCCTCTGTGCATGTTGATTGAAAACTTGATCATATCATACGCAGGAATCGCTCCTCTTTTTTTGTATTTCGGATGAGGTTCTCGTGTATACGGCAAATCAAAACTTTGATCCATTTCTTTCTCGGTCATCGTTCGATAAGGCGGATTGATTACCAAAGTTTTATCGCCAACATGTTGGATAATTCGATTTGCATTCCATTTATTTGATTCAACTTCAACAATTTTGAAATTGGCAGCATATTTTAATTTGTCTTCTAAACACACTTCATGTGAAGCCAATTCAACAGTTTCCCAATTTTTATTTTTAGGTAATTCTTTGTCCTTGTCTTGTAAAAATGCAACTTGATTCAGCGTTCCCAAAGAAGTAAATGGAACTCCTTTTTTGATTAAACGTAAGGTGTCACGAAGTGGTTGTTCACCCATTCCATATACCAACAAGTCCGCTTTTGAATCAACCAAGATAGAAGGCATCAATTCATTTTTCCAATAATCGTAATGCGTTACGCGTCTCAAACTTGCTTCAATTCCACCAATTAAAATGGGAACATCGGGATACAATTCTTTGAGAATGTTACAGTAAACAATTGTCGAATAATCGGGTCTAAAACCTGCTTCTCCTCCAGGAGTGTATGCATCAGTTGAACGTAAACGTTTCCCTGCTGTGTAGTGATTGACCATGGAGTCCATACAACCAGCAGTTACACCAAAGAAATATTTGGGTTTTCCCAATTTTTTGAAATCGCGTAAATCGTCGCGCCAATTGGGTTGTGGAATTATTCCGATTTTAAAACCTTCAGATTCGATGATTCGCCCGATAACAGCCGTACCGAAAGCAGGATGATCTACATAAGCATCACCCGAGATAAGAATCACATCGAGTTCTTCCCACCCGCGTTTTTCTACTTCTTTTTTTGTAATTGGAAGCCAATCTGTTATAGGACGTTCTTGAATCATGTTACAAAATTACGGAATTAAAGTTTAACTAAAATTCAAATAGATCTTGTATTGAAACATTTAAAGCTTCAGATAGTTTTAATAAGGTTATCGTAGTAGGATTAACTTTCCCTTTTTCTAATTCTCGTATGTATTTTTCACCAGTGTTCATTTCAAAAGCAAGTTGAACTTTAGACAAATTCTGAGTTTCACGAATTTTTTTTATTCGTGAACCTAGATTTTCTAAAAACAATTTATTTTCTTCATTAATCACAATCAAAATTGACAGTAATTAAAAAATAGAATCGGATATGTATATCCGAAATAGTTTCTCTATCTTTGACTTATCCAAACCACTTAAAGTTAAATTGCGTTTGGATTTTTATGTTAAAAATTAATCATCATGAAAAAACAAACCTTTAAAAAGTGTTTTACACTTTTTGCAATCGCAACTTTTTTTAATTTTAATTTGTATTCTCAAGGAACAACATGGAATCTTTCAGGGAATAACAATGGTAGTTCAACAACATTTGTTGGAACTTCAACTAGTCAACCATTAATTTTTAAAACAAATAACATTGAAAGGTTTAGGATTTCTCAAACTGGTCAGTTTACTTTTCTTGGATTAGGAGCTTCAGGAACAGGATTCTTAACAACAGATGCAACTGGACTTTTGCAGAGAACTAGTTTTACTGGAAATGCAAATCAAGTATTATTGGGAAATGGAACTTTTGGAACCTTACCATCTTCTAATTATTTCACTTTGAATGGTACAAATCAATTAAGTACCCCATATAAACTAGGTGTTGGAATTCTTTATCCAACTGCAATGCTTGAAGTGAATGGTAACGGTGTATTTAATGGTACAGTTACAACACAAGGAATTATAATCGCAGATGTTGCAATGGCAAGAGATCGATTGATGTTTCAAAATAATGGAATGTTGATGGAAGGATACAATCCGATTGATGGCACGCGAAATGATATTGCTGCGATTTCACAGCCATTGTATATTAACTCAATGACAACAATGTCTCAGAACACCATTATAAATAATGGAAATATAGGTAATGTTGGAATTGGTACATCTTCACCTATGGGTAAACTTGATGTTAATGGTTTAGCATATTTTCAAAGTGATTTGATGTTACCAAACATTTCTACGACAAATACGATAGATGCATCCACTGTTTTAATGTTAAATGGTTCAGGAAAAGTTGAAAAAACAAGTATTGATAATATTGTTAAGTCTTCTTATAAACCCTCTCCAACAAATCCTGTTTCATGCAGTCCTGCATATTTAGCTGCTCCAACATGGTTTAATGGGCCAATGAAAATATATTCGGAATGTCCTGATGTAAAAGTTGGAATTGGAACTTCAGTTCCTTCACATTCTCTAACTGTAAATGGGAATTCACTAATTAGTTCTTCATTAACTGTAAATACTGAGGTCAATGTAGGTAATAATGTATCAATTGGTGGAAATGATGCTTTAAATGCTTCAAAATTATTTATAGTTAATCCCAATAGACAATCAGGTATTGTTATAAAACAAAATAATAACCCAGAATTGTATCAAAAACTACTGTATTTTGAATATACAGAGCCAACAGCAGAAGTTTTAAACGTTAGAAATACAGCTAACAACTATTCTCCAATTATTGTACGTGCCGATGGTTCGATTGATATTGATAATGGAACCAGAAAAATTTTCAAATTACATGCTGGAGGGATTCTTCAAACTAGAGAAGTTTGGGTGGATGCGAACAATTGGCCCGATTATGTTTTTGCACCAAGTTATAATTTAAAACCACTTTCAGAAGTTAAAACGTTCATCCAAACAAATGGACACTTACCTAATGTACCATCAGCAGAAGAAGTAAAAGAAAAAGGTGTGAATTTAGCTGAAAACGATAAGGTTTTATTGGAAAAAGTGGAAGAATTAACTTTGTATTTAATTCAACTGGAAGAGCGATTAGCTGAGCAAGAAAAAACAATTCAGCTCTTACAAAACGGTCAATCAGTTAAGCAATCAACTGAAAAAAACAAGTAAGGAAATGAAATATACAAACTTCTTTTTGATGCTTGTTGGATCGTTTTCTCTTCAAGCGCAAACCTCAAATCCTGCTCCGATGTTCCAAGATGATGTTTTCATTTGGTCGAACAGTGTCTATCAATCAACAGCTCCAGTTTATGCAGCTGAAGATAAAATCTATATTGCAAATACAGTTGGATCAATTACAGACATCAACCCTGCGGTTAACCAGCAATTTAAAGCTGGAGATTTAATTAAAATCAACGACGCAGTAATTTCTCCAAACAGTTCAGCAAGTGCACAATTTAAAATTGAAAAATCACAAATTCAAACAGCTTGGTATACGGATTATAACAATGTTTCTAAATTTTACAAAGTAGAATTAGGTTATAAACTTCCTGCTTTTATCAACTCTCAAGTTGCAGATTTTTTAGCAGATGAAGTAGATGGAATCAATCCTTTTGATCCTTCGAACATTGATTTAAAAGTGAATTTCATTGCTCCAAATGGTCAAGTAAGATGGAATTATGGGTTTTATTATCAACCTATAATTGAACATATACAAGGAATTCCTTCAGATGCTAATTATGAGAATTACTTTTCAAATGATACAACTTCATTTCCTTGGCGTGTGCGTTTTTGTCCTGATCAAGTCGGTTTTTGGACTGCTCAATTAACCGTTACATTATCTGATGGGTCTACTTTACTTTCAGTACCACAAACATTTTATTGTTCAGAATCGGACCATAGAGGTTATTTAGAAAGAGTAGCTAAATCTAGTGGTGGGTATGAAAGATGGCTGAGAACTTCAGATGATAATAAAGACTTTGTAACAATTGGGACTAACATTACATCTCCAGGTTTAGCTGAAATAAAACCATCTATGTTAAAAAGACATCGTTTAGGTTTGCAAAAATTTATTGATGCTGAAGGAAACTTTACTCGTTTTGATTTGGCGGTATTTATTCCTGATTGGGAAGATTACAATAATTATATGCCAAGAATGGATTTAATGGCTGGATTAGACAAATTAGTTGATATGTGTGAAGAAAATAATATCTATTATGGATTTTTTAGACACCATACAGAATTTGAACATGATCCAGGTTATTGGGGGCAAGTAACTGATTGGCAAAATAATTCTTATAATTTGAATTTTGGAATTACTTCGTTGCAATTTTTACAAGATCAATTTGCTTTTGATGGAACAAATACAGTAAATATTCGAGCGTGGCAATTAAATTGTGTGAGGTATTACATGTCTCGATGGGGATTTAGCGCAAATATGGGATTTAATGGATTTGCTGAACTTGATAAGATTTCAGAAGATTTTGAAAATGATTTTGAAACGATTGATGAGGCTTTAGTACCTGTTTATAATTGGGTAGCTGATATTGATGATTATATATATGATCATTTTGATAGAAAACCTTATACTGACCATGGAGTTGCATCAAATGATGTTAACGCGTATCATCCAGGTAATTACTCAGATATTGTTGCTGAACATTCTTATTTTAGTGAAAATAAAGGAAAAAATTGGGAAAGATTTGAAACTATTCAAGAAGGGTATGATTATTTTCAAAAACCAATTTATTTTCAAGAAATTGGACAAGATAGTAAATATTTAGCAACTTATTGCTGTACTGGTATTGATTACCAGAACGAGTTATGGTCAACTGTTATGATGGGATCAATGGGAACTGGTATGAATTGGTGGTGGGACAGATTAATTTTTGAAAAAAACTATCAAGTTGATTTAAAAAATGTAGCAGCCTTTTTTAAAAATGAGGAAATGATTAATAAAAATTATCATCCAGAACGTTGGGATGATATTGATGGTATAGGTGGAACAAGAGTAAGAAAGATAGAGAACTTTCATTTAGTGTCCGAAAACAAAGAATTTGCATTAGGTTGGGTTCACAATGCGACATCTTATTGGAGAAATCAACAAAGTTCATGTTTAGAAAATATTCTAACTGGCAATTTATCAACGAATGAACCATGCAGATGCGCATATGATGAACACGGTTATCCTTATTCTGCGGCTCCTTGGGATAATCCTAAAGAATATTGGGATATTTATTTACAAGAAAATAATAGTAGTATATCAAATGCTACTTTGGATTCACAAATAGATGATGCATGGTCAGATGAATGGGGGTATAATTACAATTCAACAACTTTTGCTGATGAAAAAATGGTGATTAAAAATTTAAAACTGAATCCTTTATTTGACAATCACTGGTATCAAGTTGATTTTTATGAACCTACTGGTCCATTAACGAGTAATGGAGACCTAGTACTAGCATACACAATAGTTGATCATACAAATATTTATGGACGCTTAAATTTAGATATTGAATTACCCATGTCTCACCCAAGCTATGCATACAAAGTTACCTATCTGGGAGATAATAGCGATTACAGTGGAATGGTATTAAATGATACAATTGGTGAATCAACTAATCAAACAATTGAAGACAATACAAGTCGTGAAATTGAGAGTGATACATCCGCTACAAAAGACCCTATAAAAATTGCAAGCTCTAATTTAGCAGAAGTTTATCCAAACCCGAGTAATAATGTTTTTACAGTTAAAACAACAAAAACAATGGATAAAATTGTAGTTTATACCATTACAGGACAATTTTTAATTGAAAAAATGGTTAATGATATAGTATTTAATTTAAATTTAGAAAATTTCCCTCCAAATAATTACGTATTAGACATACGTTTTACAGATGGGGAATATTACACACATAAAATTCAAAAATTATGAGATGTCTTTGTTTATTACTTTTAATCTCATTTAATGTGCTTTGTCAAGAAAAAGTCACTAGGGATTATCGATTTACATTTGGAGCTAGTTTCCAATACGATTTTTATTTTTATGAAGAAATTACTTCTTCTAATCATTCTTATGATTGGAACTATGAAAAAACACATGATTCTGGATATACAATTGAGTTGAGATCAAATTTTCAAAATAGGTTTATAATGCTAGGTGCTGAATTTGGGTTTAACTATTCTCCAATTGATAACTATACTATGGTTTTACAACCAGAGTTGAAAGGGGCTTTTAATCTAAATTTTAAAGAGAAAAATCTAAACACTTTTATTGGACCTTTTGCTAGTTTAGGGTATCTATTACCAATTGATAGATCAAATTTATATACATTAAAAAATAGTTTAACATTTTCAACAGGGATTATTTTCTCCAAGAAATTTTTTCAAATTGAAATAGGTACTCTATTTAGAAATAAATTTAATTATGAGCCTTTTCCACAGTACAAAAGTTGTTTTTATTTGTCGATCGGTTTCCGACTCCCACTTAAAAAAGAGCCAAAAAATTAAATATAGAGGCTCTTTCATATGAAGTGGACTTTTGTTTAAGTGAATTTAGAAAACTTCCCATCAAATAATTACGTATTGGATATACGTTTTATGGATGGAGAATATTACACACATAAAATTCAAAAATTATGAGAACATTCTTATTTTGTTTTTTTTTCCCGTTTTTGACCATTTGTCAAACAAATGACCCACAAAAACATAGATTTACAATTGGTGCAAGTTTTCAATTAGCTAGGTATAAGTTTTATGAAACTAATTATTCAGGTAAAGATCAAAAATATTATACTACGAAAGAGAATGATTTAGGTTATTATTTTGATGTTAGACTTAATTATCAAAATAAATTTTTTATTACAAGTTTTGAAAATGGTATCAATTTAGCTCCAGTTCCAGCTTATGGAGCATATCAAATACAACTTAAGCAAGCATTCAATATTAATTTTAAAGATAGACAACTTAAAAACTTTATTGGACCATTTGTTAGTTATGGATGTTTGATAGGTTTCCATGAAGAATCAAAAACACTATTAAATTTAGGTTTTTTATATTCATCAAAAAACATTCAATTTGAATTAGGAAAAATCTTTAGGCAACAATATGATAATTACAGTGTCCAATTTATTAATGGATATTTTATTTCAATTGGTTATAGAATTCCACTAAAAAAAGAACCAAAAAATTAATCGTAAAGGCTATTTCAAAAGAAGTAGCCTTTTACAGAAATTCTTCAAGAATTATTGATTAGAGTTTTTCTAAAACAAAAAATAGTTTAACTTTATCAAATGAATCGTTCCTATCTTGTTGGTTTCGTGTTGTTTTTGTTTTTTTTGGTCGCTTGTGGAAATAAGGATCGAAAAAAGAAAGCTCCTATTGCCTACAAAAAAGGGTTGATTCATCCGCTTTTCTTTCAGCCTGAAATCGCAAATAACCTGACATTCGCCTTTTGGTTCAATGATAGTATCGCGAAAAGTAATGACCTAAAAATTATTCGTTTCAAATATTTAGAAGGGAGTGAATACGGTACTGAAGAAAAGACACATTTCCCAAAGAAAATCGTAAAATATATTTTAGATAGAAACGGAAAAATTATTCACATTCAAGAAACAAGTTACAGTGAAGGAATTGTGATTTCAACAGTTTCGTATTGGCTGAAATGTGAAAACAAATCGGTGTATTCGTACGCTAAATTAGACACGAATGCATTGGAAACGTATAATCCACGTTACCATAAAACGATTCTCGATCCAGTTAAAAGCACAAAAAAATATTTTATCTTAAAAAATAGAAACACAGAAGTAAAAGTGAATTACATCTATGATCCGAAATTGCAAAAACCATTAGCAATCGAAAAGATTTTCCATCCTAATTCGAATGATTGGATTATTTTAGGTCGACCTTCACAACCGATTAAACGTTATCAAGTGTACAACACAGTCAGGGAGAAAAATGTGATAGAATACGAATACAATGAAGGAAAATTACCATCTCGAATTAAAAAATCGAATTTCCCATTTACGACTATTCGAAATTTCACCTACGAAAACGGTCAGTTTAAAGGGTTTTTAGATTCAACTTTTATTGATCAAACTTTTGTAACTTCTGAGAAATCAAGGATTATTTACAACGACAAAAATTTACCTCAGAAATTAATCCGCAAAAAAGAACATCAAGAATCAGACGTTCAATCTGAATTTAACGTAATCATTGAATACGAATACTGGAAATAAATATAGGACTATCAGTTTTTGACCTTTTAAAAATTGACTAGTAAAACCAAATACAAACAAACGAATGAATAAAGTAATTTTACTTTTTATCTGTGTATACACTTCTGTAGCTTTTACACAAATTAAACAAACAACTTTCAACGGAAAATCCTACAATGTGTATCCACTTCAAATGGAAGTTGAAAGCAATATACGTACTTTTTATCGCTATTTGGATTTCAAGGAACAAATCAAAAGAGATGCAAAAAACAGAGAAATAGTTTCATCAGAAATCGTTGAAATAACTGCCGAGGATCGTCGTTTTGTTGAGAAGAAGAAAATGACCAAAAAAGAAAAAATGGGTCTCGAATATATTGAGAAAAATCAAGTTTTCTTAGCTCAATATGACTACAATATTCTACGTAAAGATCCAACGCCTTGCATTGAAAGTTTACCTGATGGAGAATATGTTCAGTTTTACAGAGACTTACCTTATGTTTCAAAAAACACATTGCGTTACAAGAATGATGTTGTTGCTGCAACTTTCACAATTAAAAATAATTTGTTGTCTGGTGAAGCTGTTTTCTATGATTTTAGAGAACCCAATGTTCTTGGAAAAGGTCAGTATTTGAATGGATTAAAATCTGGTAAATGGGAGCTTTTCCAATATGATTATGAACTCACACAGTATTTATTGATTGAAAAGGGTGAAAAACCAAAATTAGTTTTACAAGAAAAAGAAAATTACACGTTTGTTGAAGG
>JBKDZA010000165.1:0-10111 GCA_046308455.1 Fluviicola sp. | reverse complement strand
TTCTCACCTGAAATTGGTCTTATTATTGAAATTGATGGAAATTCACACATCAATAAAGGTGAGTATGACTTTTATCGTCAAAATAAATTAATCGAACATGGTTTTTGTGTTTTGAGATTTTCAGAAGGAGAAGTGATTAACAATCTAGAAGATGTCAATTTTAAAATTCAACATGCTGTTAATTGTTTAAAAGAAACTAAGAGAGAATCACCTCCCTCAATCCTTTCCCGAAATTAATCGGGACAGGCTCTCAATGAGGGACGCAGTTAATTCAAAAGATTTAAATAATTATATTTGGAGAAAGAACAACTTTTTAAATGATTGAATCCAAAAACATCAGAATTTCAAACTACAGAAATGAATTTTCAATTACGCTGTTATTGATAATGTATTTTTTTGGTTTAATTGTAATTCTAAAAGAATCAAAATCAAATAACCACACCCCTTTAATTGTATATTCAATTTGTAGTTTAATTTTCGCAGGACTGATCTTTTTCCTGATAAAAGTTGTAAAAATTGCTTATTTCAATACAGCAAAATCAGAAATATTAATCAAAACTCTTTGGTCTAAGAAAAGTGTTGTTTTGAATCCAAAAAAGCAACATGTAGAATTAATTTTATCGCATGCTTTTTCGAATCAATTAAAAATTAAAAGTGATAAAAAAACTTTTTACACTTACATTTCTTTCAAGAAAAGAGCATTAGTTAAACAATTTATAAATAACATTCATTCTCAAAATGAATAAAGAGAATCCCGAAACATTCCATCCCGAAAACGAACAAGAATGGCGCACTTGGCTGGAGGAAAACCATTTGGAAAAACAATCCGTTTGGTTGATCTATTACAAAAAATCAACTGGCAAAAAGAGTTTAGCATGGAGTGAAGCTGTGGACCAAGCCTTGTGTTTTGGATGGATTGACAGTACAGCCCGACCAATTGACGAGCACACGTACATGCAGTTTTTCACGAAACGCAAACCGAAAAGTCCATGGTCGAAAATCAATAAGGAAAAAGTGGCGAGTTTATTAGCTGAAGACCTAATAGCTGAAGCCGGACATAAAATCATTGAACTAGCCAAACAAAATGGCGCATGGTCTTTTTTAGACGAGGTGGAGGAATTGATTGTTCCACAAGATTTGTTTGATGCATTCGAACTTCATACAGGTTCTAAAGAATTCTTTGAAGGATTGAGTAAATCAGTGCGAAAAATGATGCTTCATTGGGTAGTTTCGGCGAAACAAGATGTTACCCGACAAAAACGCATCCATGAAATAGCTGAAAAAGCTGGATTGGGGATGAGGCCGAAGAATTTTTAAAAAATTTCATTCATTTGTCAATCCTAATTCATTAGAAATGTCTTTGTATAATTTAGTTAAAGGTCGTTTTTTTAAATTTTCAGTGGATATATAATTACCTAATATCAATCTATTTATTTCTTCTAAGTTTAAATTAAGAAATTTATAATTTGATAAATAATCCCTGTAACTTTTAGAATATTGAATTTTACTTTTATATATAAGTTCTGATACATGATCTACATGGTCTTTATACAAACCATCCAAATTAAACACATCATTATTTGAATTAACTTTTTCCTTAAAAACTATTTCAATTGAATTTTCAATTGTATTCAAATTGGAAAAATTTATATCATTAAATTTAAAGCTAAAAATAAAGTCGTTGTATGACATCAAATATGGATTCTTCAATCCTATCAAATATGAATCTATATTATGTTTACCATAAACACCATTACATAATTCACAACATGGTATTAAATTAAAATACGAACAAGCAAGAAATGGATATATTGACACAGGAAAAAAATGATCAATTTGTGGTCTTACCTTATTTGAAACAGTTATATAGTTTCTATTACAATAGACACAAACCTTAACATTTAAATCATTTATAAATTTAAATTTATCAATCTTTTGATATCCATTTTTATAAAAAACACTATGTAAAGTTCTAAAAACACAATCTTCTTTATTGTTGTTTTTTCTAAATATCAAATCGGGCCAATCATTTTCATATGAAGATATTAACTCTGTTAATTCGTCTGGTTGACAAATTATTAATTGTTTTAAGTTATCTTTTTCAATTAGATGCTTAAGATAAGATTTAATTCTTTCAGAAATAGGATATTCAATTCTTTTAAATTTTATAAATGAGTTTTTAAGAATTTTTTCAATTTCATTTTTTAAATAAAGATCAATTTGACTCCAATAGGATTCTATTATTTGATTATTAGATTCAATATTAATCATTTATTTTTTCTTTAGTTTGAAGAGTCTTTTTTCTAAAATTTCTATTTCCTTATCAACAAAATAAGTATTTTCTTTATACTTTGAATTAAACAATTCTATCAATTTTTCTTTTATGAGTTTTTCTCCAATACACTCAATTACTCCACGTACATACTCTTCATTAAATGAAGATTTATTTCTATCATTTTTTAAATCTTCTATCACTTCAATTATTTTTCCTTTAGAAAACTGACCGATTAATCCTTTTTCCATAAAAAATGAATCGGATAGAATTTCGTTAATATTCGCTCCAAAAGTTTGATTTTTTGGGTTGAAAAATATAATTTGTCCATTTTCATTTTTATCAATTTTATATACATTATAAGAAGGTAAATCTGATAATATATAAGGCGAATGAGTAGTCAAAATTATTTGAATACCAATAGCTCTTGATAATATTTCTTGTACCCCATTTATTAATTTACTTAAATATTGTCTTGACCATTCCGGATGAAAACTTGACTCCCCTTCATCAATAACCAGTAAAAAAAATCTTTTTTCATTTTTAAGATTATATAAATCATTTAATCTTGAAAAAAATGATAAAAAAGAATATTCTCCTGAACTAATATTCCATGATCTATTAAGTAAAATCTTGCCTTTTGTTGGTAAATTATTCTCTATTTCAATCAAATCGCTTGCAATATTTAGTGGTATATAAAATGACGTTTGACTTAATGAAATAGAAAAACTTGATATATCAATTTTTCCATTAAATAAAATCCGATGTGTTTTTATATTTTTAATTTCTTTAAAAAAGAATAGAAATAAATCACCTATAAATACTGCTAAATTTATGAATTCAGAATCACTTTTTAAAATTGTAAAATCGCCTTTATACTTATCTAAATATTTTATGAAATCTTTCTGTAAATCAATTAAATTCAATGATAATACAAAAACCCATAAAATACATACTATTCTTTCTTCAATAGAGAATTTACATAAATCGACAACTCCAAATTTAGTTTCATTTAAAAAGGAATTATATAATACTTTGAAATATTCACAATCATTTAAATCTATTGATTTCATTTCAGTATTATTTCGACTGTACACTAAATCTGGATTTAAACTGTTTTCTGCTATAAAATCTTTACCAAATCTTGACTTTAAAAATTTTATTTGTCCTTCTATCTCTTTAGATTGAAAGGAATAATACTTGTCAGAAATTTGAAGATTATTATACAAACTTAGATTGAGTAAGCCTACTGTAGAAATATCTTCTTTTAATGAAGTTGCATTAATTTCTTTATCAGAAAATGATGACGAAAAATAAACTCTTCTTAAATTGTTTAATTCATTTGTAATTAATTCATATTGTGTTATGTTTTTTTCATTATACTCATATGAAGTTTTATTGATTATATTGTAAGTGAAAGATTTATTAACAAAAATAATAATCTTGTTATTCTCCTTAAATACTATAAACCTGTAATCCTCCCAATACTTTGCGAATAATGCTCCACAAATCCTTGTTGTTTTACCAATTCCATTCCTTCCAACAAAAGCAGTTATATTAGAAATTTTTCCGCCAAAAAAAGAATCTATTCGATCGTTAGACTTATTTATTATCAAATTATTTACATTTGATATTTTTAAATGAAATTCTTCAGAAAAATTAATCTCTAAGTCAGAATCATCCTCTAATTTGCATAAATAAATTAATTCCATGAAGTTCTTATATTATTTATTACGCAAATTGAGTTTATTTACTTCACTAGTTCCATTTCGTCGACCAAATGCTTTGCGCCACAGTAGATATCCATGACCCACATCACGTAGCGAATATCGACAACCACATTTCGACAACGACTCGGATCGAAGTAGAAGTCACTCATCGTACTTTCCCACGTGCGGTCGAAATTCAATCCCATCAAGTTTCCATTTGCATCTAAAACGGGTGAACCTGAGTTTCCTCCTGTCGTATGATTGGAACCTGTGAAACACACCCACAACTCACCGTTTTGAGCATATGGTCCGTATTCTTTCGTTTTGTATAAATCAATCATGCGTTGCTCTAACTCGAAATCTGGATTTCCAGTATTGAACTTGTCGATCATTCCTTTTAACGTCGTGTGCTCTGTATAAGCCATTCCGTCAACAGGAGCAGATCCTTCTAATTGACCATATGTTACACGTAAAGTTGAATTCGCGTCCGACCATTGTTTCATATCTGGGAACATTTCACGTTTTCCTTTAACGAATAACTGCAACCAACCTTCCATCTCAGCCGAGAACTCGTCACTTGGTGTTGCAATTTTTTCGCGTAAAATCCCCATCAATTCTTTGTACAATTGATAAGCTGGATCTTTTGCGATTTTTTTCAAAGATTTTTCTGATAATTTTCCCAAGAAACTTTTGTAGCGATCTAAATCCGTAAACACTGATTTTGTGTAAATCGAAGTAGATAATTTTGGATTTTTAATCAATTGAGCTTTGAAAGATTCTTCACAAAAACCATCATACTGTTTGGTCAATGCTTCAAAGATCCCTTTGTCAACTCCAGCATTGTAATTTTTAAAGAATCCATCCGCAGAACCTTGAAGAGCTTTGATTTTGTTTGGTAATTCACCACTTTCTTTGTACTTCAAATAGTTTTTCTCGATGTCCTCAAATGCACGTGTTAATTTAAAAAACTCAGCACCTACGAAAATATATTCTGTGTATAAATAATAATGGTATTCGTAACGTGATTTGTCTTTCACCAATTGATTCATACGATTCACAACATCAGCGTATTGTCCCCATTCAGATTTTGATTTTGCGCGTTTCACATATTCTTCTTCGAATTTCACTTTCAAATCAACTGCTCCTAACTGTTTCAAACCATCAATTTGACCAATATTTTTCTTCCAAGCATTTGCAATTCGTGCTTGTTTTGCCATGTATTGAATACGAATTTGATCAGATGAACGCATACCTGCATCAATTACAGCCAAAGAAGCAGTTCGCATCGCGATTTCCATTGGACGTTGTTTATCAACGATATATTGTAAATTTCCAGAAGACAGATGTTGCTCTGTAAGTCCTGGAAAACCGTAAACCATTGTGAAATCACCTTTTTTGCGGTCGTTAAATGCTATTTTCAAGAATTTAATTGGTTCGTATGGAACATTGTTTACATTGTAAACTGCTGGTTTATTTCCAGCTCCAGCATAAATTCTAAAAACTGTAAAATCTCCAGTATGACGTGGCCAAACCCAGTTATCTGTATCTCCCCCAAACTTTCCGATAGAACTTGGAGGTGCACCAACCAAACGTACATCCAAGAAAACTTCCTTCACCATCATGTAGTAGGAATTACCATAATCAAAAGCCTGAACATCTGCTTTGTAATGTGTTCCACGAGTTGCATCTTCAATTAACGCTTGCATGTTTTTCTTCATGATTGCATTGATCTTCGCACCATCTTCCAAACCTAATGTACCGTCTAAAATTTGAGCAGTCACATCTTCGATTCGCACAATTCTAGTTGCGGTTAGATCCGAGTTTCTCAACTCATCATTCAATGTTTTCGCCCAAAATCCATTTTTCAAGTAATCTTTTTCAAGAGTTGAATGGGATTGAACTTGAGATAAACCACAGTGGTGATTTGTCAGTAACAAACCTTTATTTGAGACCAATTCAGCTGTACATCCACCACCAAAGTGCATGATTGCATCTTTCAAAGAAGAATTATTTACACTGTAAATGTCTGCTGCTGAAATTTTCATTCCTTTTGCCTTCATATCAGATTCAAAGGCAGATAACAAAGATGGAATCAACATCCCCTCTTCTGCTTTCGCGAAAATTGTCAGGAATAAAAAGCTAAAAACGATAAATTGTTTCATTTTTTAAGAAATTTTGGCTCAAATATACCGAAAAATGAGTGAAATGATTTGTCTAAGTAAATAGAATTGTCGACTTTTGTTAGGTGGAATTTTTCAATTTATTATTTCGTTTAGGAGTCGTTTTTGCGATTTTTGGTTTTATCTGGGGGATAATTAATCTAGCAATTGGTATTTTAAATGGTGCAAAACCTAGAAGTTATCCGTTAAAACTTTCTTTAAAAGCAATTCAGTTTTTTTTAATTGCGGATGTTTCAGTTTTGTTTGTTATCAAATCGGAAAACTGGGGAATGGCAACAATAATTTCAACAGCGATTATTTTAGCATCTTATTTCGTAGGAAAAATCAATGCGATGCAAATGCGTTTTTCGATGCAAATAAATGGTTTGAATTTACCAAAACCTGAAAAACCGAATTACAAATTAGAATGGGGGATTATTGTATTTGCTTTAGGAATTTTCGCTCTTTTAATAAACTATCCTCAATTTGCTGAAAACAGACTTTCATCTTGGTTTTACGACACCATCATTGGAATTGAAAAAGCTCCATTCTTTGGCTTTATTTTTAAGATTGTTGGTTTTGTAATCGCAATTACAATTGTACTTCGCTTAATAAATACCATTTCAATGATTTTGAATGGACGTAATCCGTTTGAAAATCCTTTCGATCGTAGAAATAATAAAAAAGACGATTTCAACAATCAAGATCCATTTAACGACAATCATTTTGATGATTATCAAGAAGTGAAAGATTAATGGCTAAGATTACTCTATTCACTTTATTATTTCTTTCAGTATATTCAAACTGTTACTCACAGTTTTACGAAGACACCGTCATTCAGATTTCAAAAAATTCAATTTATAATTCCGAATTTGACATCATCGGAAAAGAAACTAAGATTGACACACTTTTATTTTCACATGAAAGTTGGAGGAATATTTTAGTAGGCACAACTGTACTTCCAAATACACACAACAATATGTCATTGATGACAGCTGGATTGTACTTGAAATCGGTGAAGGGCTCTGAATGCATGAGTCACGATGAAGATAAAATGAGAGATGCAATCACTAGTTTTACAGTTAAAGATTCTCTTTTAATCATAGAGACAATGATAACTGAAAATTGTATGTATGATTTTCTTTGTGAGGCTAGATTTGTGGAAGAAACTGAAAATTTGGAACTTTTATTTACCGGATATGGACAAGGTTATGCTGCATGTTACTGTTGTTTTGGCTTAGTTTACACCTTTTACATCAATGATTTTGAAGCATTCGAAAAATTAAAAAGCATTCAATTAAGTGATTTAGACCATACTAAGGTCTTTATTCATATTTAAAGTAGATACTTTAATTTAGTGGTTTACCACTACTTGATTTACTTTAAAAATAATGTATTTTTGCTAAAAAAATAACATACATGAAGAAAATTTACTTATTACTAATTATTTGCGTAAGTACATTCAAACTTAACGCTCAAACCTATAGCTCTGTAGGTTTAACTCTAAATGGTTACGAATACGATACAATCCAAATCGAAAGCGATACCATGGCATTCATTTTTAGCGGCATACAACCTGGCGCTTATGGACAAGCAAAACTTCGTATTACCTATGCCGGGGATTTTGGTTACTTTACAGAATACATCAGTGCCTTTCTTCCAGATTGGTCACCTGTATCAGGTCAAACTCAACCAAATGAATTTGGTAATGACTGTACAACTGAATTAGATTCATTGTTTTTTAATGCATCATTGATCAATGGATTTACTTCAACAGATACTATTTACTTGGTTACTTCTATGGAGGTAAATACATTTTGTTCAGAACAACGAGTTCGTGTAGAATTAATTTATGACTACTGTCCTTTTGGAATTCCAACTTATGCTGATTTCACTATTCCAGATGATAATACGTGTGCTACGTCACCAACTCAAACTTTAGTTGGTACTCCAACAGGTGGAACTTATGTTGGAGCTGGAATGAGCGGAAACATTTTCAATCCTGCTGGATTAATGCCTGGAAATTACGATATTACCTATACAGCAACTGACGCAATTGGATGTGTAACATCAAATACAAAAACAATAAAAATAGGAAATGCACCAAGTCCTATCAATGAATTAATTTGTGAGGGTTCAATACAATCAGTCAATCTATCGACAAATCATGTTTTCTCGAATGATTTACAATTCACAGCTGTATTAGACACAGCTAATAGTTATACTTTTCCTGCAATCACAAACTCTCCAACAACATATTATTATGCGAATTACATTCAACCAGCATACTACATGATTGATACAATCATCGCTCAAGATAGTATGACTGTTGATCACAACAGTATAACTGGTGATGATAGAGGAGGAATTTTAATTAGTGATACAAATGTTTACATTTTAGGAGACAATGGTGTAGGTCGTTATAATTTAGACTTACAAAATGGTACTTATTTGGCAGTTGACAATGACGCGATGTTCAACAATTTGACTACAAAGAAAATTTATTCATTCTCAAACGCTGCAAATGAATTCCCATCTAATAATATGGCTGGAACTTTTGATGCAACTAAAATCATTGAGTTGGATGTGAATTTAGTTCCAACTGGAAATGAAGTTGTTTTATCTGAACCTGTAACAATTGGTTATGGAAACTTCAATCAAGCATTGATGATGTCAGGTTTTTCAGAAATGGCTTTTAGTGATGTAAACAATGTTTTTTACAAAATGAATATTATTTCTGGGGAATTAACAAATATGGGAACTCATAATATGATTTCACCTTATGGTTCAGAAAACTGGATGGACTGGGGAATATTAGGTTTTGATGGAACAGATTACCATGCATTTTATTTCAGTAACAACACTTATGAACTAGTAGATTACAATTTCGGTACAATGACAGAAACAGCAATCGAAGGTATCAATGATTGGTCAGACTTAGCAAGCTTCACTGTAGACCAAGAAACAAATCGTTTGTATTTCCATTACGAAGGAAGCACAACTACATTTGGTGGTTCAGATGAAACATTAGGTTACACGACAATGTCTGACTCATTAAATTTCATCCCTGGAATTATTTCTTGTCCTTCAGAAATTGAATATACATTTAATGTTGCTGATTTAGGTCCAGACACAACAGTTTGTGAGTCAATTGGAGCGTATGTATTGGAAGCTGGATTTGGTTACGAATCATATACTTGGAATGGTGTGAACAACAACTGGAACGTTTTCCCTGCAACTTCAACTGGACAAATTATTGTTGATGTTGTTGATGCTGCTAACTGTCATTTGATTGATACAGTAGTTGTTACATTTGATCCATGTTTAGGTATTTCAGAAAATGAAAACTTCACTGTTTCATTATATCCAAATCCAACAAAAAACACATTTACTGTAGACGCTGGAGTTAATGAAATTAATTCATTGGAAATCGTTGATATGAATGGAAAAGTTATTTCTTCAATTGAAGGAAAAAATACTACAACTTTAACAGTTGATCACCAATTACAAAATGGTGTTTATTTAGTTCGTATCGTTAGCGGTACAGCAACTAAAATTCAACGAATTGTAGTACAATAGTATAGTTAGTTAATAAATTCAAGAAAGGCTAATCAAATTTGATTAGCCTTTTTTATTTTGTCTACAATTGTAAGCGTTTGCTGAATAACAGATTCGGATTCATTGTTTTCAATTATGAATGTTGCTTTTGATCTCTTTTCGGATTCTGGTAATTGATTTTTCATTCGTTCAAGAACAGATGCCCGTGAACAATTGTCCCGCTTCATTACACGTTGAATTCGAAGCTCATCTGAGGCTGTGATTAAAAGTGTTGCTGTAAAGTTTTTTTCGTTTCCAGTTTCAAAAAGTAATGCTGATTCTTGAAAAACTATTTTACTTGACTGATTTTCTGACCACAAATAAAAATCTTGTCGCACGATTGGGTGAACCAATTGATTCACAAAAGTTAATTC